>CAJTVH010000024.1 GCA_910579745.1 uncultured Clostridia bacterium
TAAACAGAAAAGCCTTTCTGTTTCGTTTTATTTTTTATAATTTTTCGTGCGTATTTTTGTTTTCAGATACTCTCTAATTGTTAAATCTATTTGTATCCGTAAAAAATTTGTATTGCTAAATTGATAAATAAAACAATAAATAAATTTTTATTTTTTAAAATATGCTTTAAAGAGGTCGATTATATGAAACTTATAAAAGATAAGGTCTTTTTTAAATTAGCGGCTGGACTCGCAATCCCTATAATTTTACAAGACATTTTAAATTCCTCTGTAAATATGGTAGATACTTTTATGATAGGTAAACTCGGAGAAAATGAGGTTGCCGCCGTTGGACTCGCGAATCAGCTTTTTTTTATCTATCAGCTTATTATATTTGGAATAACAAGCGGCTCCGCAATATTTATAGGTCAATACTGGGGAAAAAGAGATGTAAAAAGTATTCATAAAGTAATGGGTATAAGTATATGCCTTAGTCTTTTTTTCTCGTTTATATTCAGCGCTACGGCATTTCTTATACCCGAAAAAATAATGAGCTTATATTCTAAAGATCCTAATGTAGTAAAACTTGGTTGCGATTATTTAAACATCGTAATAATAAGTTATTTTTTCAGTCCGCTGATACTTTCGCTAAACTCAGCGCTAAGAGCCACTGAATTAACTAAGCTGCCTATGTGCACAACTTTTATTTCACTTTTTACAAATATAATATTTAACTATTTATTTATATTCCAATTAGGGCTTGGCGTAAAAGGAGCTGCGGCAGCGACCGTTCTCGCTCGTTTTATTGAGATTTCTTTCCAAATATTTTTTATATATAAATTAAAAACTCCTATAGCCGCTAAACCCTCAATGTATTTAAAAGCTGATAAAGAATTTCTTAAAAGCTTTTTTAAAGTAACAGTTCCTGTAATATTAAATGAATTTATGTGGGCACTTGGAACATCAATTTACAATATGGCGTATAAATACAGCGGAACAGAAGCACAAGCGGCTATACAAATCGCTTCCACAATTCAGAATTTGTTTATAGTTATGGGAACAGGTATGGGGTTCGCGTGTAATATAATGCTCTCAAACGCTCTTGGAGCAGGTGACATAAAAAAAGCTATTTCATATTCAAGAAAATGTATAAAAATATCTATAATGTTAAGTTGTTTTATGGGATTAATTTTACTATTATCATCTGATTTTATACTTACATTTTTTGATGTATCAGAAACAGTTAAAAATTATACTTATTATCTTTTTATCGTTACAGCGGTCGGACTAATAGTAAAAACATATAATTATACTACTATTGTGGGAATTTTAAGAAGTGGCGGCGATACAAAATTTTGCCTTATATTAGACTCGGCAACTGTATGGTTTATAGGTATACCTTTCGCCTTTTTAGGTTCAGCGATACTTAGTCTTCCCATATATATAACTTTCGCGCTTGTATATATGGAAGAAGTTGTAAAATTCTTTATATCAACAAAAAGAGTATTAAGCAATAAGTGGGCAAAAACATTAATAAATTAATATCAAGTAAAAGACAATTTTTATAGTAAATAAATTTAAAAATAAAACGGGTTAAATTTATAAATCAAACAAAACCAATTTTTTTGACTATATAAAAAACAAAGCTTAAAAAACATAAATAACCGTTTACTATTATTTTTTACAGTGAGGCTTTTATGAAAACTAAATTAATTTTAAATACAAAAAGACTTATATTAAGACCTTTTGATATAAAAGATTACTCTGATTTCCAAGAGTATATTACTGACAATAAAGTCAACAAACATCTTGGAATATCAACGCCTATAAATCCAGAAGTTATAAAACTGCTTTTTAACTCAAATATAAATAATCCTCTCTGTTGGGCAATGGAACTGAAAAGTTCAGGAAAAGTAATAGGAGATTTTCATCTTGACAATATAGTGGAAAATTACCTCGCTCATATAGGATTTGCTATAAATTCTTTATATCATAAACAAGGCTATGGGAGCGAGGCTGCCGCTGAAATTGTTAAATTCGGTATTACTAAACTTAATTTGGGAAAAATAAGAGCAATATCTTTAATTCAAAACATAGCCTCAATAAAACTTCTTGAGAAATTAGATTTTGAGAAAGAAGCGCTTATATACGATTATGACTTCGGTGGAACTTTGGGAGATGTATTTTATTTTTCTATAAACCATGATAAGTATAATATAAATAATTTATGAAATATTTATTAAGACATAGTAAAATTCAATCTTTAGTCCCATAAATTTTCAACTTAGACTATAAAAGATTAATTAATCAGAGTTTCCTTAAATATAATAAAAGTATAAATAAATTATAAGAAGGCGAAAATTTTGAAAATTGACAAAAAATTTTTAACCGGCGTTTTAGTGGGAATAATAATAGTCCTGTCGACAAATTTAATTGTGAGAACATTTACAGATGATAACGGGCAAAGAAAACTCGCTGAAATTCAAAGAGTTATTGATGAAAACTTTTCAGGCGAGATTGATAAAGAAAAACTTAAAGATTATATGTATATAGGCTATGTAAGTGGCCTTGAGGACAGATATTCTTATTATATGAATAAAGAGACCTTTGAGGAATTTATAAAACAATCTGAAGGCTCTTATGTTGGAATAGGAGTTTCCACAAAAATAGATAAAAAAGACAACAAAATAAAAATAGTGTCTATATTTGAAGGTAGTAACGCTTCTTCAGCCGGTATACAAATCGGTGACAAAATAATAAAAGTGTCAGGAACTCCCGTAGATCAAAGCAATTATACGGAAGCTGTAAGTGCGATTCGAGGCGGTGAAGATACAAAAGTAAAACTAACAATTCTAAGAGAAAATGAAAATAAAATTTTTGAAACGGAAGTTATACGTAAAAATATAGATATTCCCACTGTAAATGGAAAACTTTTAGAAAATGAAATAGGATATATAAAAATAAATGAATTTGACAGGGTTACATATAATCAATATACAACCACATTTAATAATTTGAAAGAACAAGGTATGAAAAGACTTATAATTGATTTAAGAAATAACCCTGGCGGACTTTTAGATACTGTTGTAAAAATAACAGATTCCCTTGTTCCCAAAGGCACAATAACTTATGTTGAAGATAAACACGGAAATAAAAGTTATGAATACTCCGATGAAAACTGTATAAACATGCCTCTCGTAATACTTGTAAACGGTAACAGCGCAAGCGCGTCAGAAGTATTGTCTGGCGCTGTAAAAGATTTTGGGGTAGGAAAACTTGTAGGCGAAAAAACTTTTGGAAAAGGCGTGGTACAAAATATTTTTAAATTAAGCGACGGAAGCGGTATAAAAGTTACAATAGCGAAATATTATACGCCAAACGGAATTTGTATACATGGAGAGGGAATACAGCCGGATTATGAGGTAAAAAGCAATAATTATAACGATGATTTTTTTGAACTTCCTACTATAGAAACAGATAACCAATTACAAAAAGCGGTGGAAGTTGTAAAAACAATAAACTAATACTAATATCCCTTTAAACTTGATAAAACAACATAAAATCCAAAACAAAAAAATATTTTACGCGCGTTTACGCCGAATGGTTGTCACTTTTGTTTCACAATAGCCGACTTAAAATTAGTATAAAATATACCTGAAAATTCTACACGAACTATTAAAATTGTATAAATCTTTAAGTTTATAAACATTTTATGTAACTAAAAAGATTAAAAAATTACCTTTGCTCTATTTGAGCAAAGGTAATTTTTTAATCTTTATATATCTGTAAAACTAATCTAAGTAATTTACAATAAAAACTATATTCTATTCACCTGTCTTCTCTACAAAGTAACCTATTCCGTAGAATACAGCAAAAGCTGGAATAACATATACAAAAACACGGAACATAGGTAATATAGTAGTCTCAATTACAACAGATAAAGAATTCCAAGATGGCATAGTTCCAACCAAACTCTCCTCGCCAAAACTTCCGCCATAGTTAACAGAATAGTATAAAATTGTTAATAATCCCACAACTAACCAAAGTATACCAATAAATTTACATAATTTTGCCATATACAACAACTCCTTACTTATAAATATATTTAATTTATAAAAACATCATCTGTCAAATTACTGTTTTCCAAAAAACATCGTATCCACAGCAATTATTTTTTAGCGGCAAGAGCTTTTTTTCTCATTTTCTCAGAAATATTTTCCCAAAGTTTCGCGCAACAATTAAATAATACAAACGGAGCGACTGTACACAGCAAAATCGCTATAGCGGTTAAAAATGAACCAAAGCCACCATTATGAGTCCCCAAAACATTAACGAAACTCAAAATACCAACAACAAGCCACATGGCACCCCAAAATTTTAAAAAGCTTTCCATTATTGAACATCTCCTTTTATAATTGTTATATTTAAGAAATGCCGATAAATAATATTATAAGAACTTTAATAACAGAATAAAAAATCCTTATCTTTATTATTCACGCAAACACCAAAAGCGTAAAAATTTCTCAATAAAATATATTTTTTATTCTCGCCCTTATAATTAATATTTTATGTATAAATAGTCAAAAACCGTAAGCGAATTTATTTTTTAAATTCCTTATAACGCACGTCAAACAGTTTAACAAATAACTTTTAACCGTAAAACAAATCATTGCCTAAAAATAATAAACTCAATTCGTATAGATTAAAATTATTTTAAATACCCCATGTCAAACTGTATAAATAAAAATTTATTTAACCGACATTTCCATTATGTTACCTCTGTAGCAAAAAATTTTAAACAATATACAATCTCATATAAATAATTTTATCATTTTTTTTATTTTTTGTCAAATAATTTTTCAAAAAAACACGTAATATTATTTACATTTCACAAAAAAAATCAAATAAAACCTATTTTTTTTAACTTTTATATAATCTTCATAACTATAATCATTATAACGCGTTTAAAAACTCCGCGATAATTATTAAAATTATACAAATAATAACTTTAATAAAAGTATATACGCCCTTTTAATTTTAAAAAATATTATTTATTTCTATTCTTTTTTACAGAATGTCCAAATTTACCCAAATACTTTCCAAGTCCGTAATACTCTCCGTGAGAATAACACAGAGGTCTGCTTTTCTCAAAATTAAATCTTCCCGTATTATCCATATATTTCTCATCCGCCAAAACAGCCACTATCTTAGCGATAAACATATCATGACTTCCGAATTTAATAATATCTTTAACCTCACATTCAATATTAATAGGACTTTCTTTTATTACAGGACATTTTACAGCACTTGCCCTCTCCGGGGTCAGCCTCATCTCCTGAAATTTATTAAAGTCCCTGCCTGAACGAACTCCGCAAAAATCAGTAGCGAAAGCAAGTTCCTCTGTTGTAATGTTTATAACAAATTCACTGGAATTTTTTATTATATCATAGGAATACCGCTCTGGTCTCACAGAAATATAAGTCATAGCTGGATCGCTGTTTACAATGCCTGTCCAAGCGATAGTAATAATATTGCTTTCCCCGTCAAAATCACCGCAGGATACCATAACCGCCGGAACAGGATAAAGCATTGTTCCCGGTTTCCATACTTGTTTACCCATAAAAACTCCTTTCAGATTTTAAAAACTCAGACAAAAGAAACCATACTTTAAATAACTCTTAAATTTTAAATTCAAAATTACTAAAAATACATAAATTTTAAACTATAAAATATATCTTGAATTTAAATAAAAATAAAATCTTCTAAAAAATTTATTAAAAAATAAACGAAAACAATTATATTTCGTTTATTTTTTAATTCCTCATTTGTATTTAAATTTCTTAGCAATTCACAATCATAATTTAAAATCTATAATTAGTTATTAAAATCATATAAATACAAACTTCTCCAAATATAAAACCCTTTTTAACCATACCTTATCTAAAAACTCCATAATCATCACTAAAATCACATAAATAACAAACTCATTTACAGCAATTCAATTTAGGGCGTATCTGAAAACTATCATAAGCTATCAGTTATATACGCGAAATATCTAAAAAATTATTAAAAAATAAGCGAAAACGGTTCAATTAAACAGAAAAGCCTTTCTGTTCCGTTTTATTTTTTATAATTTTTTGTACATATTTTAGTTTTCAGATACGCTCTAAAATAAAAATAATTTTAGAAAAAATATTTTATAAAGGCAAATTACTAAATTTCAGCTAAAAACAATTTAACTCTCAGACACCCAAAATACAAAAAAAACATTGAGCGATTTGAAAAATTTTAATAAAATAATTATTTTCTCATCCTACATTGGAAGCACACTAAACATATCTTTTAATTTAAAATAATCAAAAAATTGTAAAAATAAACACGCCTCAAATTTCTTTCATTGTTTATATGCGCTATAATTAATATTATTTTACCTGATTATGATATAAAATCTCAATATAAGCAAGAATAAGAGGAGCTACTCCTTTGGCCTCATTTTGAACAACAGGCTCGGAAATATAATACTCATAAGAGCCGTCTCGTTTACTTTCACCGCCTAAACCGGCTACCAGGCAAATACCGTCAAGTTGAAGCTCTCCCTCTTTCTCTGAGAGATATTTCTCACAAATACCGTTAAAAGCCTTTTCGCCGTATTTAAAATAATCTTCTCCCAAAATACCCATCCTTACGCTTTTCATAATAGCGTAAGACATAATGGCGCTTCCGCTTGTCTCAAGATAATTTCCTTCCAAATTGCCTTTATCGACAACTTGATACCACATTCCACTATCATCTTGGAATTTAATAACTGAATCTATATATTCCTTGTATATAGAAGAAAGTTTTTCTTTTTGTTCTTTCATACTTTCTGGCATAATATCAATAGTATCAGTTAAGGCCATTGCATACCATCCTAACGCGCGAAGCCAGAAATTTTTAGAAAGCCCAGTTTCCTTATCAGCCCAGTACATTTGCTTTGACTCGTCATATCCATGATAATAAAGACCCGTCTTTTCATCACGCATAGTATTATATACATTTATAAATTGATTATAGCTGTCCATACAATTCTTACAGTCATTATACTCAACTTCATATTGCATATAAAAAGGTTGCCCCATATAAAGCCCGTCAAGCCACACTTGGTTTGGATAAATTTTTTTATGCCAGAAATTGCCCGCTTTAATGCGAGGCTGATTTTTAACCTGCCTGTAAATTGTGTCAATAGCCTTTCTATATTTATCCTTTTTCGTGATTTTATATAAATCAAATAAAGTTTTTCCCGCGTTTACATTATCTATATTATATTCTTCGGGATTATATGAATCAATGGAACCATCGTCACGAACAAAATAATCAATAAATTCATCCGCAAATTTAAGATATTTTTCATCTTTTTTTATTTGATAAAGTTCAAGAATGGCTTTTATCATACAGCCGTCAATATAATTCCATTTAGACGGCTTTCCGCTTCTTATCTTTTCAATATTCCAAACAGGAGCCTGGGGTGTGCTTTTTTCAAGAAGTTCGTCAATATATCTGTTTAAAATTTCCATGGTATAAAATAAATTCTCCTTTTATAAAATATTTTCTTAAACGTAAGAATAGTCCGTTTTCCCGTAAAATAACCCTACATTTATATAATATCATATTTTTCCTTTTTATACAATATGTAAAAATTATTTTTTCGCTTCCTCAAGAGCTCGGTCAACGGCTTTAAGTAAAATCCCTCCTGTTGTCGATTTATCGTTTGAAAGAATAATGTTTGTTGATTGGCTCTCAATTATTTCAGCCGATATCTCATTAATAGATTGCTGAAACAAAGGATAAAAAACCGCTTGAGTTTCTCCCATATTTAAAAGCTCAATATCAGTAATCTCATCTTCTGAAACCGTAACCTGAACAGAAACCGGATTATTATGTAAGATAATTTCCGAAGAGTAAATTCCCGGATTATAACGAGCTTCTTCTCCGCTTTCATGAATACAAAAATATAAAATACCTCCGATTATAGCGAATCCTATTACGGTTAATACAAACTTTTTTAAAACCTCTCTAAGTTTTATAACGACAAATTTACTTCCCATAAAATAACCTCCGAAAAAAAATAATATTATTTAATATATAAGTATTATCATTTTACAAAAAATATGATAAAATAATATAAATGAAACTTTGATTATAACATATCTGAAAACTATATGAGAATAAAAAATTATTTTGCTTGAAACTTTCTATAACTCTCATTTAATCCTCTCAGCGTTCCATATATTTGGCTGTCAATTTATTCACAAAACATAGTTTTCATATATTCTAATTTTTATATTCTGTTATAGGTTGGTGAAAAAATGAATATACGATATATATATGGCGGCTCAGGCTCCGGAAAATCAAATTTATGTATCAATGAAATTTACGAAAAATCAAAAGATAAAAGCAAAAATATAATATATATTGTTCCTGAACAATTTACCCTTCAGTCGGAAAAAAAACTTGTAACTAAATTTCATAACAAAGTTATTTTAAATATTCATATATTAAGTTTTAAGCGGCTCGCTCATACTCTTTTCTCAGAAATAGGCATGTCGGCCTCAAAAACACTTGGGGATATAGGAAAATTAATGCTTATAAGAAAAATAACATATGAGAACAGCAAAAATCTTTTTTATTTTAAAAAATCAATAGATAAAGATGGTTTTTTAGAAAATATAAGTAAATCTATAACAGAGTTTTTTACATATAACATAACCTCGTCAGAACTTGAGAAAAAACTTGAAAGCCTAAAAGAAAAACCGAATCTCTATGAAAAAATGAGAGATTTAATTTTTATATACAAAGAATATCTCTCATACCTAAAAGATGAATATATCTCTTCCGACGATACTCTCGATCTTCTTTCTGAAAAAATTAAAGATTCCGCCTTAATAAAAAATTCCGAAATATGGATAGATGAGTTCAACGGATTCACTCCTCAAGAATTTAAAGTATTAAAAGAACTTTTCAAATACGCCGGACAAGTAAATATAACTTTTTGTTTAGACTCAAAAAAACTTGAATATAGAACATTAAACGATTACGACCCTTTTTATGAGACAAAAAAAACAATAAATAAATTAAACACCTCGGCAAGAGAAGCAAACGCCGTATTCTTGCCCCACACTTATCTTAAAAATAATATAAGGCAGAAAAAAAATCCTGAGCTTTTACATTTGAGTGAAAATTATCTTAATTTAAAAAAAGAACCCTATTTGAAAAAAACAGAGAATATAAAAATTATAGGAACAAAGAATAAATATGCTGAAATAAACGCTCTTTGCGCGAATATACTTTCTCTTGTAAGGGATTATAATTACATGTATAAAAATATAGCCGTTATTTTAGGCGACATTGAATATGAATATATTATTAAAAGCTCATTTTCTCAATACGATATTCCATATTTTATAGATACAAAAAAAGATATAACCTCAAACAGAATAATAGAGCTTGTGTGCTCATTTTTTGATATATTTACGTCAAATTGGGATTATGAACCTATATTCAGATTTTTAAAAACATATCTGACGCCACTTGAATCCCTTGACGTAAGTATTTTGGAAAACTACGTGCTTGAATGCGGAATAAAAGGAAAAAGCTGGTTTGCCCCAAAATGGGAATATGGTTTTTCAAATCCAAATTTTAACCAAGATGATATAAACTATTTAAAAGATTGTTTTATAGAATGCTTAAAACCATTTACCGACTACATAAAACCAAGGAAAAAATATAAAGTAAAAGAAATATCGTTAAGATTATATAACTTTTTAGAAGCTCTGCATTTGGAGGAAACTTTAAGTTATAAAGAAACGCCTGAATGTTTTCAAGTATATAAAATACTAATGGAGCTATTGGATAAAATAGTGGAAATTTTAGGAGAACAAGAAGTCAATATCTTAGAATACTCAAAAATATTAAATTCAGGCATAAAATCTTGTAAAACGGGGCACCTCCCCCAGACTCAGGATGAGGTGATAATAGGAGACTTAAAAAGAACCCGCCTTTCCGGAATAAAAATACTTTTTATACTTACTGTAAACGATGGAATTATTCCCTCAATTTCAAAAGACAGTGAAATTTTTTCGGACGACGATAAAAGTTATTTAAACTTAAAGGGCATTGAGCTTTCCCCAACCTCATTTTTACAGACATCACAAGAAAACTTCCTTTTATATAAAATGTTTTCAAAACCTACGGATAAATTATATTTAAGCTATATAGCCGAGAGCGACGGAAAAGAAAAAAGACCCTCAAAAGTAATCTCAACTGTAAAAAAAATATTTCCCAAATTAAAAGAAGCCACAGAAAAACCTTCACCGCTTGAGAAAATAACACTCTCCCTTCCAACGTTTACAGAGCTCTCTATTCCTCTTTTTCAATACTCAAAAGGAGAACCTCTTGACAATATATATAAAGACCTGTACACAATTTACTCAAAAGAAAAATATTATAATTTAAAGCTTAATAAAATGACAGATGAAATCTTCACAAAAAAATATGAAGATACAATTTCTGAAAATTTAATCGAGAGTTTATACGGAAAAAATCTTCATTTAAGCACAACAAAACTGGAGAAATACGCTTCCTGCCCTTTCGCGTATTTTATGAATTATGGTTTAGAGGCGAAAAGCAGAAAAATATATGAAGTATCTAATCTGGATATAGGTTTGGTTTTTCACAAAATCCTTGAGGATTTCTCAAAATATATTTATATAAATAACTTAAAATGGGAAAATGTGACAGACAAAAAAATAAAAGAAATCATCGATGCCTCAATAGAAAACATTCTAAATGACTCAAAAAATAAAATTTTCTCAAGCTCCTCAAAATATAAATTTATATTAGACAGTATTAAAAAAGTTTCAGAAAAATCCATAAAAGCTCTTTCGGATCATTTAAAAAACGGAGAATTTTCTCCTCTAGACTTTGAAATTGGTTTCGGACCAAAAACAAGTCTTCCGGCTATTGTAATAGAGCTTAAAAACAACTCAAAATTAATTTTAACAGGAACAATAGACCGAATAGATGTATTGAGAAAAGAAGGAAAAAATTATGTGAAAATAATAGATTACAAAACCGGTGAAATTGATTACAATCTCTCCGACGTTTATTATGGTCTAAAACTTCAGCTTTTAATATATTTAGATGAGATTATAAAAAAAGGGGAAACCCTAATAGGCGAAAACATAGTACCCGGAGGAATATTTTATTTCAAAATACATGAGCCTTTTATTGATTTGAAAGATGATATAAATACAACTAATGAAAATATAAAAAATCAAATCATAAACGAGTTTAAAATGGACGGCCTTATATTAAATGATATTTCTTTAATAAAAATGATTGATAAAATCGAAGGGAAAAAAACAAAAGTATTTCCTTTAGAACTTAAATCTGATGGAACATTTTATAAAAGTAGCGAAAAAAAATTAGCTACCGCGGAAGAATTTGAGGCTTTAAGGACTTACGTTATTTTGCTTGCGGAAAAATTCGGAAATGAAATATTACAGGGAAATATAAAAATTTCACCATACGAGAAAAGTTCCTCTCAGCCAAACTGCGTATATTGTGAATTTTCTCCTATATGTCAAATAAAAACAGACGAAAGAAATAATGTAAGAAAATTAAAAAGCTTAAAAAACCCATTAAAAGAAATTATGGACTTTATAAAAAACAATTCTTCCCTTGAATAAAAAAAACTATATATAGAGAAAAAAAGCAGATTGAAAAAAATATTTTTTTCAATCTGCTTTTCTATATTCGCTCTTTGATTAAAAAATTTTATATTATGAGATTTTTAAACAACTATAGCTAAACAATAAAAAAATGAACAGTCTATATTTAACAAAACCTGATAAATCAATAAACTATTTTATTATTTCTCCGCTAAAATTTTTTGAACTGCTGTAATATTAATCTCAATCTAAACAATAGAATTATATATAAAAAATAATTAGGTAAACTCTAGTTTAAAAGTACTAAAAATGTTTTTTTTATTTTACTTAATTTATAGCTTTATTACTTTAAACACAAATTTTTATTTGCGCGAACTTAATATTTTCAAATAGCCCCTCGTATAAATTCTTATACAGCTTAAAAGTATTTCAATATATCTTAATATTTTATAATATACTTTTTATTCCTCTTGAGATAAAATTATTTTAGGATCTGTACAAGAATCATTATTCATAACCTTAAACTCAAGATGCGGTCCCAGTAAAGAGCTTTTATAAGACGGTTCAGATAAATTGCCTATTACAGCGCCTTCATCAACAATATCCCCTTCTTTCACAAGAACATTGTCCTGAAGCTGGCTGTATGTAGACAACCAGCCGTTGCCATGCTCAATAACAACCGACGTAAGATTTTCCTTATCATTAAAGACAGACTTAACTTTTCCGTCAGCGGACGCTTTAATATCATCTCCTACGTTTCCAGAGATACATAAAGAATCGTTTGTCCTATACTGGTCAAGAGTTTTATCATAAATCGCGGTTTCCATACTATAATCCATAACTATTTGTCCGGCGAGAGGCCAGCTCATTTCTTTTGAATCGTCAAAAAAAGTAAAATCTGTTTTGGATGACTTATTATTTTCGGTAGCTTTTTCCGTTGTGTCACTGTTTCCGCTTTGATTCTTTTTATTATCCTCCTCTTTGCTCTTCTGTGATACTTTGTTTTCAGAGGATTTCTCGCTGTTCTTCTCACTTTTCTCAGCATAACCGCCACCCGCGTTTAAAGCGCTGTTTCCCGTAATTTGATTTTCACGATAACTTTTTACATCGCTTTGATTAACTTCCTCAGCTTGTGCCTGTTTTGTTTCCTCAACCCTTGTCTGCTTATCACCTTCCTTGTTTGACGCGATAATTCCCGTCATCGCAATGACAATAGCGGCGCAAGAATAAATCGCTATCATAAAACCCTTTTTATTTGTTATTTCCTTAAATTTATTATTTTTCAATAATAACACCTCCGTTAATTATTATTGTCTGTAATCGATGTTATTATTCATATACAAATAACTAAAATAAAAAATTTCCTAACACATGCCTAAAAATTATTAAAACATCATAAAAATCAATATAAATAACTCAATTATATTTTAAAATCATGTTATATTATATATTTTTATATATATTTTAATTTTAAAGACATTATAGGAAATTTTAATTAAATCTTCATAACATTTTTATAAATTCTTTTTTAAGACGTATAATAATCTTTTTTTCAAGTCTTGATATATAAGACTGAGATATACCCAGCATATCGGCGACTTCTTTTTGTGTTTTTTCGTCCCCGTTTTCATCAAGTCCAAATCTCAGCATAACAATCTTTTTTTCCCTTTTTGAAAGCTTCTCAATAGCTTTTCCTAATAAATCTCTATCAACCTCTTCCTCAATATTCTTGGAAATAACATCCACATCTGTTCCCAAAATATCTGAAAGTAAAAGCTCATTGCCCTCCCAATCAACATTTAAAGGTTCGTCAATGGATACTTCCGTTTTTATTTTCGTCGTTCTTCTCAAATACATAAGAATCTCATTCTCAATACATCTCGACGCATATGTAGCAAGTTTAATATTTTTATCGGTTTTAAAAGTATTTATAGCTTTTATAAGACCGATTGTACCAATAGAAATTAGGTCTTCTACATTTACTCCCGTATTCTCGAACTTTCTCGCTATATAAACAACAAGACGCAAATTTCTTTCAATGAGAATAGATTTAGCTTCCTCTTCACCTTTGCCGCCAAGTTTCATAAGCATTTCATTTTCTTCCTCATGTGACAAAGGAGGAGGCAAAACATCCGCCCCTCCAATATAATAGACAGTATTTTCAGAAAAATCCTCATACTCGTTTAATTTAATTTTTTTTATAACAGTATTAATAATATCGATAATTTTCAAAGTAATCCCTCCATAATAATATTTATATTTCCTTATTATTCTAATTCTTTATTTTTGTTTAAGGAAGCCTCTTAATTCAAAATAATAATCCCAAATAAAAGCCTGATTTTAAATAATATTTTCTTATAATTCCACTTTTTAAATTGAGATTATAATCAATAATAATCTTTTAAATAAATAACCGTTAATATAAATCTGTATCTTTAAACATTTGAGGATTTAAAAGAGCGTTATAATCATCTGTCGCCGATAATTTAAAATCACATATTCCAATGACAGCCTTTTCAAAGCAAAACTCCTTTTCATAATGAATTACAGCCTTATCAGCTAAAAATCCCATAATCGCGCCTTTCCTTTTCCCTATACTTGAAAAGGGAATAATCCTTAACTCAATATCAAAATCCCCAAATTTAATACAATCGTATATTTTATCGGGAACAGAATTTCCATTTTTCTCAAAAAAATTATTCATTCCATCGGGAATGACCTTTTTTAAAGCGCTAAGTTCAGCTATAATAACAGGTTTGCCACTTATAGGCTCATATAAAGAATTACCTGTATCAATAAGAGCTTTTAAAGTAGTTCTTTTATCTTTTAGAAAAATCTCCGCCCCACAGAAAACCTGCCTTTTTATCGTAATTTTTTTATATTGAACAATAACAAACTTAAGCAAAATATAAAAAAATGAGATTGAGAAAATCAAAAATTTAAGTGAAAAATTATGTATATATATATCAATAAAATTCCCTATAAAATTGGAAATATTACAAAAATAGAATAACGCTGTCGCTAATCCTCCTACGGCGAAAGAAGTCACAATAAAAAAAATGGTGTTTTTCAAAAGTTCTTTTATATTAGCGGCTCCGAAAGTTATAAAAACAGAAAAAATTAAAATAATCAAAATCCATAAAGGATTGTAAAGAAAATTTAAAAAATCCACAAAAGTTATAACGCAATACGTAGCTGATGAAAAAAACGCCCCAAACAGCAATCTCTTTATTGATACATTTTTCATAATAAATTTTTTGGTTATCCAAAATATAAAAAAATCCATAAAAAAATTAATCAGAAAAATAATATCTACATAAACCTCCAAGAAATATCCCCTCCGATTTCTATAAAAAAATTATAATAAATTCTCAATAAATATTTTGTAGTATTAATTAACATTGTAAAAAAAATAAAATGACAAAGAATAATCTTTTTCGTTCCCTATTATTTTTATGCTTTACGATTAAAAAAATTTATTTTTAAAAAACATAATTTTACCATTCAAATTAATTCTAATCTCATTTAAAAAATCTGACATTATAGTCAAACAACTTAAAAAATAAACAAACTCCGCGGCTAAAAATCATTTTTACGGTGCTGCTGTCAGTCGGCATAAACGGCCGACTATGATCCACCTCCACTGCCTTACTAAAATAATTTTTAGCTCGCATACTTTTGCTTTTTCTCAAATTCATTAATTATAATACCTGTTACAGCCATTTCAAACATAAAAAAGCGGATTGATTATAAATCAACCCACTTTTTATATGTATAAAAATATACTTCTAAAATTTCTCTAAAACCAATACCATTTTCACCAAACAACGGTCTTTATAACAAAAAATCACTTCTCCGCTCAACATTTTTTTCCGCTAAATTTAAAACAAAATTTAAAATTCCGTCAGAAAAAAAATTATCCTCAACAATAATCCCATTTTCTCCGACTTTTTCTCTCATCATATAATTAGGTACAATACCAAAATCAGCCTCTCTTATCATAGAAATGTCAAATTCACTGTCCCCCGCGGAAATAAAAGTATTACCATTTATTTTTTCCTTAAATCTTCTCAAAGCCATTCCTTTACTCAATTTTTTAGGAATAACATATATTTTAATCCCATTTTCAAAAACGTCTACAAGAGATAAATTCAAAACCCCCTTCAGTCTTTGTACCGACATAAAAGGTTTGTCACTTTTAGTAAAAATAAAAAGCTCGCTTATATTTCTCACATCAAAACATCTGTATTCATCCTCATATAAAATTTTCTCAGCCTTTTTTAATTCCTCAAAACATACGGAAATTAATCTTAAAGATTCTTTATACCATTCTTTATCTTCCTTGCCATTATTAAGGAGAACACCACCGTTACACACTAAAGAGAATTGAGGAACTCCTATTCCCAAATCTATCCTCTCATATTGCTCAACAGTTCTTGTCGTTGTCGGAACAAATAAAACTTTTTTAACAATCTTTTTTAATAACTCATAACTGTTTCTTGTCATAAAAGATATTTGCCTTTCATTATATATCTCAACACAAATTTTCTCATCGGGAATGTCCCGTTTATATGAATAAATTAACGTGTTATCTAAATCTGAGTTAAAAATTATCATAAACTCCCCCCATAAATTAACGCCATATCTTAAAACCGCGGAACTAACGTCCCGCGGTTTTAAAATTTTTTCAATTATTCTTGACAAAACATTTTCTGATTAAATCAATCGGAATCATAGTAAAGGCGAGCAAAATAAGAATTCCCCAGCATTCAATTCCTATAGGAACACAGCTAAACATTTCACCGATAAACCCTAACCCCGGAATTAAAGCTGCGTTTACAATAATCGCCTGTACAATTATAATAGCAAAAAATACTTTTAAAAATCCCTTATTTTCATTTAATCCGCTGAAAACTTTAAACTTCTCGTCTCTTACATTAAATCCGTTAAATAAAGCGCTTACAATAAATAATACAAAATATCCCGTTAAAAGTTCTGTCGCTCCAGCACCTGTCTCTGTCAATTTATTAGGCATAGTTTTAAACCAAGTCTCAAACAATGGAAGTTTTAAAAACAAGAAGCTGATAAAGGTAAGCCACGCTCCCATAATTAAAATTTGAGTCATCATTTTTTTGCTTACTATACTTTCATCTCTTCTCCTTGGTTTTTCCCTCATATATTCTTTAAGAGCCGGTTCATCACCTAACATAATAGCCCCCAACCCGTCCATAACAAGATTTACAAAAAGCAAATGGGTTACTTTAAGCGGTTCCTCAACCCCAAAGAAAGGAGCTATAGCACTTACAACAACGGCCGCTACGTTTATAACAAGCTGGAATTTACAAAACTTCAAAATATTGTGATAAATCGTTCTTCCATACCAGATAGCGTCTTTAATTGATTTAAAATTATCATCAAGAATGACAATCTTTCCCGCTTCCTTCGCGGCCTCGGTACCGCTTCCCATAGCAAAGCCGACGTCCGCCCTTTTAAGAGCGGGAGAATCGTTTACCCCATCACCCGTCATACCGACAACTAAATTCATCTCCTGACAAAGTCTTACCATTCTTGATTTATCGGTAGGTAAGGCTCTTGCTATAACTCTGATATAAGGAATAATTTCTTTAACCTCGTCATCTGACATACTGTTTAACTCAGCGGAAGATAAAGCTCTCGCTGAACTTTCTTTAAGAAGACCAGCGTCTTTGGCGATAGCGATAGCTGTCTCAAGCCTGTCCCCCGTAATCATAACAACCTGAATACCAGCGCTCTGAACTTCCTCAATAGCTTCTTTCGCCTCAGCTCTTACATCATCCCTAATACCGACAAAACCTATAATAACAATGTCCTCGTTAATAGCGTTTTGAGTAAGTTTACTTTCTGAGTATCCAAAAGCAAGTACCCGCATAGCCTTTTCCGCCAGACTGTCAATTTTTTTATCTAAATCTTCCTTGTTAATATTTTTAATTTCCCCGTCGCTGTCTAAATATTTATAAGCTTTCTCAAGAAGCCTCTCAGGAGCTCCCTTATAAAATGTTTTTCCAACACTGTCAATTCTTGCCTGACTGAACTTATTTGTTGAGTTAAAGCTTTGAAAATCAGATATGGAATTTTTACTGTCAGAATTTAACCTAATATAAACTTCTTCACCAATAAACTTCATTAAAGCCTGGTCAGTGGCGTTTCCGCCAATAACCTTATGCTCCGAGTCAAACATAGACTGAGTATTCTTACCAATAGCGAAATCTACAAGCTCTTTAATTTTACCATATTTGTTAAACTCAGAAATATTAATTGATTTTCCATCAGCGGTAAAGAAATCAACGACCTCAAGCATACCCTTAGTAATAGTTCCCGTTTTATCGCTGAATAAAATATTTAAAGAACCAGCCGTCTCAATACCCTCGGCTTTTCTCACAAGTACGTTATGGTCGAGCATTTTGCTTGTATTACGCATAAGCACCAAAGAAATCATCAAAGGCAATCCCTCGGGAACGGCACACACAATAATTACAACGGCAAGAGAAACAGCCTCGACAATTTTTTTAAATATCTGCTCAAAGCCCAAAGCGAAAAAATCATCAAATCCTCCAGCGTTAATAACAAAATAACCCAAATATAACACAGCAATCACAACAGCCCCAATATAACCAAAAGTTGAAATTTGACCCGCTAATTTGGTAAGTTTAACTTTAAGAGGAGAATCCGGCTCGTCTTCCTGCATTTCCTCAGCCATCTTGCCCATCATGGTTTTAAGACCGACTTTTCTTACGTCCAAAACACCTTCGCCGTCAAATACAACAGCTCCCCTGAATAAGGAATGTTTATCCACGAAAGTATCGCCCGTAATATCTTCTGGAAGCTGAAAATCCTCTAATGCTTCTGTTTTTTTACATTCTTCCGCCTCACCGTTTAAAGCTGAGTTATCAACACGGAGATTGCCTGAAATTAAAACTCCGTCGGCGGGAATTTTATCTCCCGACTGTAAAAGTATTTTATCCCCCACAACAACCTCGTCCACATCTATAACTTTAACAACACCATCTCTGTAAACCTTACACTGGTCTTTTTTTGTACTGTTTTTAAGTTCCCGATATTTTGTGTCGCTGGCGACGCCTGTTTTAGCGGAAACAAAAGCTACGATTAAAACCGCTATAATAGTTCCAAGGGGCTCGTAAATATCAGCGTAACCAAAAATCCACATTATAATCATAATAGCGGCGATAGCTAATAATATCCTAATCATTGGGTCGCTGAAAGTTTCTTTAAATTCCTGCCAAAATGTCGTTGGCTCAGAATCCGGAATCTGATTAGAACCGTATTTTGAGCGTGAAGCTTCCGCTTCCTTGCCCGTAAGTCCGACAAACTTCATTATAATATCCTCCTATGTCAAAACAATAAAATAGTGATACTATTCTCTTATATTAAGAATATATCTGGCAAATTATTCTATATTTTACATTATATAATAATTTACCACGCTGTCATAGAGCGGCAGATTATATATATCTGTTAGCGAGCTCTCCAAGGCTGGCGTCCGTAGTTCCCTGCCCTATAGCGTTGAACTTCCATTCACCGTTATGTCTGTAAACCTCTCCGAAAATCATAGCTGTCATTCCAGAATAATTTTCAGTAAGATTATATTTGCACATTTCTTGATTTGTTTTACCATCCACAATTCTTATAAAAGCGTTTTGAATCATTCCAAAATTTTGATCTCTTTTAAACGCCTCATAAATATTAACCACAATAACAATTTTGTCATAATCATTAGGAACATTTGATAAGTCGACAATAATCTGTTCATCATCCCCGTCCCCGGCTCCTGTCAAATTATCTCCCATATGTTTTACCGTTCCAGATTTATGCTGTAAATTCCCAAAAAACACAATATCGTCTTTTGAGATTAATTTTCCGTTTTTCAAAAGCAACGCCGAAGCGTCACAGTCAATCGGCTGAGGCTTCGGAGCGAAAAAACCTTTCTTCTGCCGAGGGGCCTCGTCCCACCCCAACCCTATGACAACAACGGAAAGATTTTTGTTCTCTTTTGACAAACTAACCTTTTGACCTTTTTGTAAACTAATAGCCATATTTATCGCACCTCCGTTTATTCTACCTCAACGCCGTAATTAGCGCATAACGCCGCCAAACCGCCTTGATAACCGCTTCCTATAGCGTTAAATTTCCATTCACCGTTATTTTTATAAAGTTCCCCGAAAACAACCGCTGTCTCAATGGAAAAATCCTCGCCTAAATCATATCTCAACAATTCCTCGCCGTTATCCTCATTATAAATTCTGATAAAAGCGTTATTAACCTGTCCGAAATTTTGACGTCTTTGCTCCGCCTCATAAATTGTGGCGGTAAAAGCGATTTTATTAATCTCCGGCGGCACCATAGAGAGATTTACTTTTATTTGCTCATCGTCTCCGTCTCCCGCTCCCGTCAAATTATCACCCATATGCTGTACGCTTCCGGAAGAGTGTCTCAAATTCCCAAAAAACACAAAATCCTCCGATTTGGAAACCTTCCCCGTATCATTCAGTAAAAAAGCGGCGGCGTCCAAATCAAAATCACCGCCTGTGTCAAATTGATTGACGTCCCAGCCTAATCCAACCACAACTCTGGATAATCCAGGATTACCTTTAGTAATACTTACTTTTTGACCTTTTGATAAATTAACAGGCATTGCGTATTCCTCCTTTTACGCCACTTCTATACCATAATGACCGCATAAAGCGGCTAAACCGCCTTGAAAACCGCTTCCTATAGCGTTGAATTTCCATTCACCCTTATTTTTGTAAAGCTCGCCAACGACAACTGCCGTCTCAATAGAAAAATCCTCGCCTAAATCATATCTTATTATCTCGCTTCCTGTCGTTTCATCAACAATTCTTATAAAAGAATTAGAAACCTGCCCAAAATTTTGCTTTCTTATCTCAGCGTCGTAAATAGTTACAGTAAAGGCGATTTTAGAAACATTAGACGGAATTTTGCTTAAATCAATTTGGATTTGCTCATCGTCTCCGTCTCCCTCTCCTGTTAAATTATCTCCCATATGTTTTACAGCCTCACTCTGGTGAGTAAGATTTCCATAAAAAATAAACTCCTTTTCAGAGGGGCATTTGCCGTTATCACCTAGCATAAAAGCGGCGGCGTCCAAATCAAAATCAAATCCCGAATCAAAAGCGTTGACGTCCCAGCCTAATCCAACCATAATTTTTTTAAGCCCTGGATTTCCTTTTGTTAAATCAACTTTCTGTCCTTTAGATAAATTAATAGCCATAATAAAAATCCTCCTATTCTTTTCTTTATATAAAATCAAAAACTCTTAAACTTTCCAATTCTTAAAATCTATCTTGTAATCAAGCACTATTCATATCTCTATTTATTTTACAGCGTTTTTATACTCAAAGTAAATATCCGCTTAAAAAACAGATAACTTCCAAATCAATTAAAAAAATGATTATTATTTTTTATCCGGCACGCTGTATTTTTTATTAAACTCAGTTTTAATGGTTTCAAGCCTTGTCTTATCGGCGACACGCTGTCTTTTCGCGTTTTCTTGAATTTGTTTCGTCTCCTCAATGCCATTAACAATAGTTCTCCATGTTGTTTCCAGTGTTTCTATTTTAATAGAACTGCCGGAAGCTAGTTTTGCTGTCATTTTAGATTGTTCAACCGTATTCCTAGCGTTTTTAATCAACATTTCATTGGTCTTCTCATCAAGAGCTGACATAGCCTCCGCCTGAATCTTCTGCCTTTTAAGCATAATAGCCTGCGCGAGAGCCTGTTTAAAAACAGGAAGAGTAATAATAAACGCTGAATTAATTTTTCTCACTAAATTCATATTGCTGAATTCCATAGTTTTAATCATCGGAATAGACTGCATAGCGATATTTTCGGCGGTTCTTAAATCCTGGGTTCTCTGTTCAAGCATCATAAGAGCCTGCTGAAGCCCCTGAATCTCAAATTGAATTGAATTATCGCCAGAAGAACGCATATCGTCCTCTCTTTTAGTTATATATTCCTCAATCTCTTTACAGCCCTGCTCGCCGGCGAGTATATATTTAACAAGCTGATGATAATACTCGACATTAGCGTCAAACATTTGATTTAAATTTCTGTTAGAGTTTTTAATTTCTGATTCATACTGTTTTAGCTGAACGTAAATTTTGTCAACTTCCTCGCCCATAGTATGATATTTCGCCAAAATTTTATCCAGCTGCTTTCTTAAACTTCCGAATAACCTTCCGAAAAATCCTGGGTTTTCCTTAATTTCCTCAATATCGAATTTAGACATTATTTTCGCCAAAGTGTTAAGCATCTCGCTTGAATCGTCAAGCTGTGACAAATTCGTGTTATTAAGAACAATATCAGAGGCCTTTGAAATTTCCTCCGCCGCTTCCGCTCCGAAAGAAACAATAGTCTCAAGATTATTCACCTCAATAGTACTCACAAGAGAGTCAACTTCCGCTGAATTAACAAGAGTCTCATTCATATGCTGTCTGTCGGCGACAATATCATATTGCTCCACAGCCTCAATATCGGTTTGATTTTCATCAATTTTAGGATTCACCTCAGAATCTGTTTGCGTTTTTATGGCTTTGCTAAAATCAAGCCCCATTTTCAACCACCCCTTTTAAATATAATATCACGCCATGAATGGCGAAGACTTGAGGAAACAGTAGACAAATTGGGTATACGCAAATCGTATGCATACTCGCCTATTTGATGTTCCTCAATAATCTGTTTATTAAAATATTTCTCAACACACATATACCCTGTGGGAACAAAAAACACTATATCAAATCCCACTAAATTCAAAAAAGCTATAAGTATACTGTCCTCAAGAGAAATAATATTCTCAGTCGTGTTAATATAAATAATTTTAGGATTTTTTCTGGTAAAATCAAAATTTTGAATTTTTCTGACTATATCTTTTTTTATATTCAGGACAGTAGCGATTATCGTATATTCCGTGCCGTTCTCAAATGTGCCCTTTATGTTTTTTCGCTCTATAAGCGACTGCAATTTATCTAAAATATGATTTTGTATGTCCTCTCTTAAAAAATCATATTGATAACATCTATGAGCCTTTATTTTATCTTTCCTCAGCCTGCCGTTTTTAAAAAACTCAACAGCGAAAGCTTTAATAGGATTCGCCTCGCTAGAATTAATAAAAGGGGCGTCTCTTATAACAAATGTATCGTCCGTAATCAAAGATTTAACGCTTGACCAGTATTTAGAAATATCCCCTTCTTTAATTCCTGATACTTTAGAAAAAATAACAGGAATATTTACCACGGAATTATTAATACTGAAATTAGGCCTGTATTTAACCTCCTGGTCCCATAAAATAGAAATTTCCTCATATGTGGTCTGTAAGGTAATAGAAGACGCTTTATTATACTGCCTGTTTCTATAAATTCCCGAATCCTGATATATAATATCGTCAAGCTCTCTTTCCGCTTGATAAGCGGCGGTTCCGATACGGCTGTCAGAATTTTCACCTGGAAATTTATCAACCCTTAAAGAATTTTCATAATTAACCTCATAGAGCAAATTATCCCTAAGACAACAGTCAAAATTTAAATCAGGATTTAATACGATAACATCAATGGGAAGTCTCGCCAAAAATCTTACAAACAGCGCCTCACCGTCGTCCTTACATCCTCCCAAATATATAAAACAGCTAATATCGGGCATTTTCCAATTTGAAAACAATTTACTTTTATATCTGTTAAGCCAGCATAATAAATATACCGCTTTATTCGTCAGTTTATTTAAATTCATATTCCCATTTTCGGCCTCTTCCAAAAGTATATCAATAAAAGCCTTGCTTATAATTCTTTGAAGCTCAATATTAGCCGAATATTCTATATTATTTGACAAATCTGTCAGCATTTGCTCTTTACTGTTATATTTTCTTCTGTTAATTAAGTTTATCTCGTCAATGGTCGGTTTTGGAATCTCTTTCTCAATTATAAGAATTTGCCTTTTACTGTTTTTAATGTCAAGCTGAAACTGGTATAACTCACTTAAATAAGTAAGCTTGTCCTCAACGCCGTTAATTTTATAAAAACAGTTGTAAAAGAATTTATCACTATCTCCCCTATCCTTAATTTCTTTCTTAAAATCATCAAAACCATTTCCATCAATCCAAGCGTTCGTGCAATTCGACACTTCAGGCGACGCCTGATATATCCTTTCTCTGTTTAATCTATTCTCAATCTCTTTTCTAATAAATTTCACATTGAAATTTTCAGGAAACCTCACCAACCCATTTATATTAAGACTATATGATAATTTAGATTCAGGGTCGGATTTTAAATAAGTCCCATCACCGTTATATTGTAATAAAACAACGTCACAACCTGCTTTTGATAAAATCGAGATAAGTTTAAGCTCATAATTGCTTATGTCGCCCTCATACAAAATTTTAGGTATTTTATTTTCTCCAAGCTGACTCACGATTCTCTCAAATTTATAGTATAACCAGCACATAAATTTAATATATGCGTTTTTTATCATATTATCGTTTTTGCCCTCTTCCGTCATACGCTCAAGAGTGTCATAAATTGATAAAGCGACATTTTGCCTTTGATAATCGTTCATTCTCGGAAGCCACTTTTTTAAACCCTCAATAATAAACCCAACGTCTTTTTTAAAATCCTTGCCCATAATCTCATTATAATAAGATAAGTTTTTCTCATCTGGATTCGGTATTTTTCCCTCTATAACAACCCCTGATAACCTTGCCGCCTCATAATATTTTAAAATAAATTTCTTAACTTCCTCACTGTAACCGTTTATACGGTAAAAATAAACCCCTTTTTCAGGTCTATTGTTAAAATCATTAAAATAATCGTTTAGATTTTGAAGTACCTTGTGTTCAAACATAAGCTAAAATTTCACCTTCAATATCTTTTTATTTTACTTTTATTTATTAAATATCCAAATACCGCTCCCACAAGACCGCCTATAATATGCGTCAGGTTAGACACGTTGTCATCAATAAACAAACCGTTGTAAATTTGCTGCCCCATATAAATAAAAGCGACAAATATAAATGTGAGTGGAATAGAACCCTCTTTTATACTTGTAAAAGACGACAGCAATATTAAGGAAAACACGACTCCGCTGGCCCCAAGCAGCATAACGTTAGGGAAAAAAATAAAATTGACAATTCCCGTGACAAGAGCTGTGATAAACATAACTGTCACCATATTGAACGAGCCGTACTTTTCCTCAAGCAAAGGGCCCACAATTAAAATCAACATAATATTGCCGATAAAATGCTCAAAATCCGAATGTCCGAAAATATGACCGATAAACCTGAAATATGTCAGCGGTTCAAGAAGAGATGAGCGGTACACGCTGAAAAATAAATAATTTACATTCCCGATTTGTCCAAGAAGCAAAGCCAAGAAGCAAATAATCGTAAAACCTAATATAACAGGAGAATTAAAAGAAATTTTAAACCTTAAATTTATTTTTCCCATAAATAATACCAACCTTACAAAAAAATATGTATATTTCACAAAAAATTATACCATTTTTATGTAATATATGCAAGTACATTTTATTTTTTTTACATAAACGCTAAAAAACCTGTTAAAACCCTCTTTTAAAATTATTTATAAATTCATAGCCGACCGCTAAATTTATGTTTTGACCATTGTCAAATCCCGCTGTACTTATTCCAATAACCTCACCAAACATATTTAAAACAGCTCCGCCTGAGCTTCCATGTGAGATAGGCGCCGTAAATTGAATCATATCGACTCCGTCAATATTTCTAAATCCTGATATAATCCCGTCTGATACAGAGTTAAACAATCCGAGAGGACTGCCTATAGCTACAACTTTCTGTCCTCTCACAAGTTTTTTCTGTCCGTTGTATACAGGAAGCGGATTAAGCTTTCTGTCTATTCTTATTATAGCCAAATCAAAAACAGTATTATACTTTATAACCTCATCAGTAAAATAAGTCTCGCTGTCGTCCTCTATTCTGACAGAATAAAATCTCCCTCCGCTGGCGACGTGATTATTCGTCAGTATGTATCCTTTCTCGCCTATCATAATTCCTGAGCCTGTACCAATAATTTCCTCTCTGTCATCGTGAATTGAAATCATGACAACCGACGACGCCAGCAAAGCCAATTCCTCAAAATTTTTTTCCAAAGGCTCGCTGTTTTTAATATTATCCTCTTTTAGATTGTTTTTCTTATTGCTCTGTTTATGATAACTAATTAAAACTGGAGGTTTTGAAATGTTTTTATTCATATGAGTTTCCTGGGTAATTTCTTTTTTAGCTTCACTGTCAATATATTTTTCTGGAGAATAAATAGATGTGTTTTTATCTGAAAATGGTCCTAAAACTATTTCTTTGGACAAATTAAGTTTAATAAGTTCGTCTGGTAAATCTTTTTTATACTGAAGCAAACATACGTCAATACCCATTAAAGTTAATAAATAGCATAAAAAATATTCCTGTCTTTTCAAAACATTCTCAACAATAAATTTCACGGATAATTTTAAATTCCAGTTCTCGCTAAAATTATCCTCCCATATTTTATCAAACTGGTATAAAAGTTTCACCATAAAATTTTTTTCTATAAACTCATTACAATTCACCGAACAATTTTTAAATAAACTCAAAACAGTATTACAGGCATAATTTAACATCTCGCCTACATTATTGTTTTTTGAGGCTTTAACGTCAATTCTTTTCCTCCCCCCTTTAACCCAGTCATTATAAAGTTTTGAGTAATACTCAATATCCTCCGGAAAGACAATCTTCGGAAGTTCCTTTACCCGATTATATTTACATACGCCGTCTAAAGACATTTTTGTAAAAGATTTGTCAGCGTTTTCAATATCCTCAAAAAAAGTGGAGTTAACCCCAACCACTCTGATAAAATAAACGTCTTTACGGTTGTTATTTATACCGCCCTTAATATTTAAAAATTCCCTTAATGAGGAAATATCCATTATATTGTATCTTACACTAAAATCATTATAACTCATAATGTCACCCAATCTATATTATTATAGTAAATCAATTTGAGAATAAACAAAAAGAGACGAGATAAAAATTATTTTCACAAGGCGGAGGAGGGAAAGCGTAGCCTTGTCCTACGCCAACTTACGACAACGTGGCAAAAATAATTTTTAGCCGTCTAACTTGTTCATTTTTCAAGTTGATTGACTATAAATTAAAAAGCCCGATAATAAAGCCAATTACCGCTCCCAAATACACAATAGCGTTTAATTCCTTCCGCATTATTGACAATATAAGCTTTTCAAGCTCTCTCATATCCATAGACATAATTTTCTTTTCAATAATGGCTGAAATATCAATATTCTCAAATATAATATCAATATTCTCATCTAAAAAGCTTCTATACTTCTCGCCTAAAACATGTTTAATCTCCAATATGTCAATCTCATATTTCAAAAGTATTTCCTCCGTTTTCATTCCAGATAATTTATAAATCTCATCGTCTATTGTTTTTGATATAAAAACCTTTCCATCGCCCTCAATATAATTTTGGAGAGTTTCCCCAATACTTTCAGCGATTCCATAAATCATCTTGTCTCCAATAAACTTAAAAGCGATATTTCCGCTTATTTTTTGATTTATATAATTATACAGCTCGGTTGATACAGCTTCTTTTAAATTAAGCTTAGAAATAAAATCCGCTATAAAATCCCCCGCCGACCTGTTATCTTCTTTTTTTTCAGGAATATATATTCTATAGCTCATAATAAAATCAATAATTTTATTTACGAGACTGTCGCTTCTCAGATGAGACAGTATTTCGCTCTTGTCTATTAATTCCGCCGAGACAACGTTTCCGATAGATTTAGCGACTTCCTTTTTTCTTTTAGGAATAATCCCCGGGGTAAAAGGGATATTTTTTCCGAATATTTTTTTGCTATTATATGGTCTGAATAACATTTTAATAGCGATATAATTAGTAAAACACCCAATAAAAGCGCAGATAAGCGGCTCAATAATATAATCCATTCTCATGGCTCCTTTTAATTTTTTATGTTGTGTATATTTTTTTCGCTATGACATATCTGAAAACTTTTGCCTATTATTAAAAATACACAAAACCTTATTCTTTCAAAAATTATTTTTACTTTCTCAGGACTCAAATATCCCAAAAATTATAGAAAAATAAACGAAAACGGTTAAATCTCGTTTCATTTTTTATAATTTTTTATGCGTGTTTTAGTTTCAGATACGCTCTAAATAATAAAAAAGGATTTTTAAGAATAGACTTCTTTCGAAACTATAAAATTACATCAACCCAATAAAAAAATATTTTATTCAATGTGAAGCGTTAGGCGTTTTGTTTTTTAAACGCCGAAAGCGTCAGAAAACATTAAATGAAATATTTTTTTCTGACAATAGACTTCTTTCGAAACCGTAAAATTACATCAATTCAACAAAAAAATATTTTATTTAATGTGAAGCGTTAGGCGTTTTGCTTTTTAAACGCCGAAAGCGTTAAAAAGCATTGAGTGAAATATTTTTTTACAACGACGCTTATATCAATATGGAGTTTCGAAAGAAGTCTAATGCCAGTATTGGTATGATGTTTCGAAAGAAGTCTAATCAAAATCACTTTTGAATATCCTGATACATCTTCATAAGTTCGGCGACACATTTACTTTCCGTCATTTCCTTGACAGAAAACCCGTAAGCCTCCATAACAGCTCTGTCGTTTTGCTGATGAGCTTTTCTTAATTCCGGCGGCATAGTTACCTCGTCATATAAATCAGCTAAAGAACTATCGGGATAAAGTTTTCTTGCGTCAAGTATTCCCTGCGCTGTTTTCTCAATTTTTTCTTTTTGATTTTCCGTGAGATTGCACCACGGAAAGTTATTGTAAACAATATCTTTTGAATAACGGTAATCGCTTTTCATTCTAGCACCAAACGTTCTCATCCAAGCCATATGAACATTTGACATTAATATTCCAAAATGAAAAAGAGTTGCATTTTCAATAATAAACAGTGTATTTCCCGCTATAGTAGAATTATCCAAATATCCTATAGGAATATATTTTCTGTTTTGTGAAGACGTAATAGGTATTGCGATAAATCTGTTTGGATTTCTTTGTTCTCTGAATAACATTGGTGTTTCCGCTTTTTTTCTCGCTCCTTTATCGTTACTTGAAGCTCTGATTTCTTGTACTTTTTTTACACGTTCCATTACAAGCGGCATTGATTTTAATTGAGAAGGTGTACAATTTACTAACCACAAACACCATCTTTTTTTGTTATTTATAAATTCGTATCCCATCATATATCTTTTTATAAAAGGTTTCGCTTTAGGTTCTTTAGTTATAAAGTCAAAATAATCTTTTTCCTCAATTATTAAATTTCCGCCGTCCATAGCTTGATTGCCCATTGTAATTTTAGGAACATTACAAATAGGTTCTTTTCTGCTTGTTATTAATAAATTTGTTCCCTCTATTAAATACGGACTAATATTAGTAACTTTACGACTTTTTCCAGAGGAATAAAGTATTTTTTCTTTCCTCGAAAAGGCGGAAAAGCCAATAACAACGACGTGAACTTTTGCTGTATTACTTGACTCGCTTTTCCATACAAACGATTGCCACGCGAAATTCAAATTAACCGAATATTTATTTAGAATGAACGTCCATAAATCTCCTGCCATTTGTCCCTGTGATATAGAATTTGTTGATACAAAAGCGACTTCACAAAATGTTGACTGAATAAATTCGGCCGCGACTTTATACCAGCAACAAACGTAATCTAATAACGCGGGTTTAATATATTTTCCAAAAACTTCTTTCATATCTTCTTTTTGCGCGCCATTAGCATACTTAAAACCCACAAACGGCGGATTTCCCATAATATAATTAAGTTCATTTTTGGATATAACGCTTTCCCAGTCAATCCTTAAAGCGTTTCCCTCAATAATGTTTGCGTAACTTTTAAGTGGCAGAAAATCAAGGGACATATGAACAATATCCTCTGTTTCTCTCATCATTTGGCTTTCAGCGATCCAAAGGGCTGTTTTCGCCACAGTCACGGCGAAGTCGTTTATCTCTATCCCGTAAAACTGTCCAATTGATACTTTTATCGGGTTTACGCTTCCTAAAATTATTTGTCCCCCCACAGTTCCTTTTTGACATTCTATCAAAAGTTTTATCGTCTCATTCTCAAGCCGTCTCAAAGAAATATATGTTTCCGTAAGAAAATTTCCGCTTCCGCAGGCTGGATCTAAAAATTTAAGTTTTGATAATTTCTCTTGAAAATCTTTTAATTTTTTCTCTCTTGACTTTATAGTCTGAATCTCTTTTATTTTCTCAAATTCCTCTTTCAAACCGTCAAGGAAAAGAGGATCGATAACTTTATGTATGTTTTCTATAGATGTATAGTGCATACCGCCTTTTCGGCGTGTCTCAGGGTTTAAGGTACTTTCAAACACCGCCCCGAAAATAGTCGGGGATATTTCCGACCAGTCAAAATTCTCGCTCGCCCTATGAAGAATTAAATCAACAATATTTTCATTCAGTCTCGGAATAACTATACTTTCATCGGCGAATAATCCCCCGTTGACATATGGAAAAGCGAATAACTCGTTATCTAAATAAGGGTCACGGTCTTTTGGTTCCGTGTCTAAAATTTTGAATAAATCAATTAATCTTCTACGAATATCATTAATATCCTCAATTTTTTTCAAATAATTGTGAAACATTTTATGTCCGCCAAAAATCCCCGAATCCTCGGCGTAAAGACAGAACACAATACGAACGCAGAGGGCGTTTAAATTTCTCAATGTTTCAGGATCATCGGGGTCTTTATATTCTTTAAGTAAAGCGTCGTATAACGTTCCGACAATTTCTCCCGCCTGTAAGGAGATTTCCATTTCTCTTTTGATGCTGTCGTCTTCTGTGTCAACCAAAAATTGAAGACGATAGTATTCTTTTTCAAGATTCTCCAAAAGAAGAATCTCAGGCTCTCCCGCGGGACGTTCCATATCATATATATAAAATTCTTTAAAATTACAGGTCACAATCCAGCGTGGGCGCTGAGAGTACGGAAGTTCAGCCGAATACCTCTTAGCCTGCTGAAACGGTTTTAAACTTGTTCCGTCCGACTGTTTAATAGGCTTGTTTAAGTCTTTTCCAAATCCTTTTTGCTCAATAAGCACATGAGTCGATGGAATAAACCCGTCAATAAAACTTGTGTGGTCAAGATGAACCTGTTCCTCAAAAGCTATAAATTTCTCAGGCTCCTCAATCCCGTATACCTTTCGCAAAAGAGACAGCCAAAACGGCTGGCTCTCTCCTTTTTCATATCCCCTGTTTTTCCATTCCTCGGCAAATTGTTTCGCTCTGTTTCTTCGCTCCGTATCCGTCATAAGCTCTCCCCCTCCGTTAATAATAATCTCTTTATAAAGCTATGGCGAATTTGAGTATTTTGTATATATAAATGAGTTTTCAAATACGCCATAGTATAAAAAACTCATTGTAAATATTATATCATATTTTCTGACAATATAAAAACGATTTTTCAATATTACGCCATTTAATTTAAAGCAATATCTTTATTTGTTCTCCGTAAATAAATCTATAATTTTGTTGTAATCCCAATTTGTCTATGTTATAATTTCATTGAACTTTTTTGATAAGGATAATAGCTAAAAATTTGTGATTTTAATAACAAGGGAATGTTTAAATTGAGTAAAAAATACATATTTTTTTAATGAGTTTTCAGATACGCCATAGTATAAAAAATTCACAGAAAATATTTATCATATTTTCTGACAATATAAAAACGATTTTTCAATATTACGCCATTTATATTTAAAGCAATATCTTTATTTGTTTTCCGTAAATAAATCTATAATTTTGTTGTAATCTCAATTTGTCTATGTTATAATCTTATTGAATTTTTTTGATAAGAATAATGGATAAAAATTTGTGATTTTAATAACAAGGGAATGTTTAAATTGAGTAAAAAAAATACATATCTTTTTTATATAGTTACAGCCATATATTGGTATAGTACAAATACATATATACCTATAATCACTCCGTATCTTGAAAGTATAAATATAAACGCCTCGACAATAGGACTTATTATGGGAGCGTCTGGACTTACTCAGATCTTACTTCAGTTCCCTTTAGGGCTTCTATCCGACAGTCTGAATAAAAGAAAAATTTTCGTAATACTCGGTTTGCTGCTTTCGGCTCTTAGTTCTTTGGGAATGTTCTTTACAGAAAATCCTTACGTGTTTATGATTTTGCGTGGATTAACTGGAATAGCTGGCTCATCATGGGTAATAATGACTATTTTATTTTCGAGCTACTTTACGAAAAATGAGTCCGGAGGAAAAATTTCTTTTCTCACCGCCGCTAATAATATAGGTCAGCTCGTCGCTATGCTTACCGCCGGAATTATCGCCACAATTTTCTCATATACGGGTACATTTTTAGCCGGCGCGATAGTAGGAATTACCGGAACCATATTAAGTTTTTTTATAAAGGAAAACAAAGTCGCCGTAAGAAAAACCCCCAAATTAAGCGATATAAAATACATTCTGTCTGATAATAATGTCATACTGTGTTCTGTTTTGTGTCTTATAGTTCAGTTTATAGCTTTTGGGGCGACTAACACTTTTACAGCGAAAATAGCTAAAAATATCGGGGCTTCGGATATTGAGCTTAGTGTTATTTCAACAATAATGACAATTCCCCGTATACTTTCATCAATGATTTGCGGTTATCTTCTTATAAAGAAAGTAAAAAGCCGTGGAATAATAATTATAAGTTTTTTAATAATAGCCCTGGCTTGTGTTATAACCCCTCTTTCGACAAATATGCCCGCCATTTACGTCGGCGCTTTTCTTTCAGGGGCTGGAACTGGTACGGCTTACGCCGTGTTAATCGGAATATGCACAAAAAATATCGCCGACGAGTTAAAGTCAACGGCTATGGGAATATGTCAAACAATATTCTGTTTTGGTAATTTTCTCGGTCCTATATTTATAGGAAATATTATAGAGGTATCCACAACCACAGCGGGTTTTCTATTCGCCGTGATTTTAGCTTTAATAACCGCCGTTTACATTTTTTTCAGTAAAAAAGGAAAAACTTTAGTATGAAAAATATTATAAAGTTTTTATTCTTTGTTATATAAAATAAAAATATACATTATAGAGTATGTCTGAAAATTTTATAACGGTTATTAGAACTATAATAGTTAAACCTGTATATATTAAATATATATATATATTTAATTTAAGGAACCACCGACAAATTAAATAAAACAGATTTTTGATGATATTTTTTGGTACAATAAAAAAGACCGCAAAGTATCACTTTCGCTGAAAACAAACGTCGGCTGTGCCTTCCGCGTTTGTCTTTGCGGCATTCATATAGTCGAAGTCTATGTTAATGAGCTTTGATGAGATAAAGTAAAATATCAGCTAAATATGTAAAATTATAATTATGCGGTGCTTACTTAATAATATTTTATATACATATATAAGAAAGAAATGTGATTATAAAACAAGCATTTCTTAAAAAGTAAGGAGGAAAATATATATGGTAAACAAAGAAGCTAAAAAAAGTATTAAGAGAAGAATAGTTGTGTATACGACGGCTGTTATAATCGCGCTTGTTTTTGTTTCTTCTCTTATTATGATGTTTTCAATGAAATCTCTTACAAACAGCATTCTTTTAGACACTCTTCAGCCTATGATTAGAGAATCGTCTAAAGCGGTCGAGGGAAATTTGCATTTATTAGCGGATAGATTGATGAGTCTCGCTAATGACAAAAGATTTACCAATACAAGTGATAAAAACAGTTGTATAGAAGCTATAAATGAAGCGAAAGAGGTTTATGAGTTTTATACTATAGCATTGTATGATAAAAACGGCAACTTGTTTTTAGGCGACAGCGACGCTAAAGAAAATATTACCTCACAGAAAATATATACTTTTTTACAGGAAACAGATAATTTCTGTGTTGGTGAAATAGGTATGTATAATGATAAAATGGGTATTGAAATGGGCACACCCGTTAAAATAAATAACTCAACTGAATTTTACCTTGTTGGAGTATATTCATATAACGCTCTTAACGAAGTTTTATTAAATATTAATATAGGTAAATCCGGCGAGACTGTTATTGTTGATGAGCAAGGCATAGTCGTCGGGCACAGAAACACAGATATGCTAAAAGAAAAAATAAATATATTTGATAATTGCTCTGAAACAGCGAAAAACGCCTATACTCGTATGATTAATGGTGAAACCGGTTCTTTAACCGCTTCTGTCAACAATGAGGATGTTTTTATAGCTTTCGCGCCTATTCGTGGTACTCGTTGGTCGCTTGCTGTTAGAGTTCCTGTTTATGATTATACATATTTAGCCGATAAAGCTATATTTTATATAATTTTAGCAGCGTTCATTATGTTCCTTATCTCAACTTACTTAATTTATAGATTTTCAAAATCCATATCGGATTCTATAAATAAAGCTACACAAAGAATTGTTAAATTAGCCGATGGTGATTTAAAATCCGATGTCGATATTGTTAATTCAAAAGATGAGATTCAGTTGCTTACATCTTCCCTTCAAAAAACTGTTTTAGGTATCAACTATTATATATCAGAAATCGAAAGAGTTCTGTCGAACATTTCAGAGGGAAATTTTGATATTCGGGTAGACGGTGAGTACAAAGGAGATTTTACAATAATAAGGAAATCCCTATCTCATATTGTCGATTCATTAAACGATACTATGTATATAATTAATAATTCAGCGAAAAATATGTCAAAAACCGCTCACGTTTTAAATGAGCAGTCCGAAAGACTAAATCTTGTGTCTGTAAACCAAAACAATTCTGTTGAGAATTTGGTCGGCGAGGTTGAGGCTGTTGAGAAAAATCTTATGGCTGTTTCGGAAAACTCAATAAACACAAAAAACAAAGTTTCTGAGATTTCCGAAAAAATCGAGAAAAGTAATAATCGAATGCGGTCGCTTTCAGAAGCTATGAATGAAATAAGCGAACACGCCAAAGAAATTACAAGCATAAGTAAAATTATAGAGGATATAGCTTTTCAAACTGAGATTTTGTCATTAAACGCTTCTATTGAGGCCGCCAAGGCTGGAAAATATGGAAGAGGATTTAATGTCGTGGCTGAAGAAGTCAAAAAGCTTTCCAATCAAAGTACAACCGCCGCTCAAAACAGCGGTGAAATGATTCAGTATATTTATAAAACAATTCTAAAAGGGCACAACCTTATGAAAGAGACCGCCGCCGCCCTTGAGGAAGTTTCCGAATTATCAAAAATTATAGAAAATATAACCGATAATTTAGAGGGAACTGTAAGTGTTCAGAAAAATTACCTTAAAAGTATGGCGGTTAATATTGAAAACATCGCTGAAATAGCTAATGAGAACTTAACAAGCTCTGAAACCACAAAGCAATTCAGCAATGAGATTTCCGATGAGGCTAACGAATTGTATAGCGTTATCGAAAAATTTAATCTGATTGGAGGTAAAAAATAATGAAGAAATTATTTTTGCTTGTTTATTTGATTATTTTATCATCCTTTTTTATAGGTTGTTCTGAGACAGAAGTTTCTATGCATGATGGAATTTATAGCGCTGAGATGGAGGATTATTCCTTTGGATGGAAAGAATTTATAACAGTTACAGTAAAAAATAATAAAATCGTTTCTGTTGAGTACAACGCTAAAAACGCTAGCGGCTTTATAAAAAGCTGGGATAACGCCTATATGAAAAATATGAATTCAGTTAGTGGAACATATCCAAATAAATATACGCGGGAATACGCTAACCAACTTCTTGAAAAACAAATTGACACAAAAATTGATATGATTACAGGGGCCTCATCATCTGGAAATAACTTCAAATTGCTTGCGAAAGGAGTTATACAGAGAGCTAAAGAAGGCAACACAAGTATTATAAAAGTTAAGGGAGAAAATAAAGAAAAATAAAAAAACGGTAAGGGGAAATACCATTATCACTTTACTGATAGACGCGTTTGTTTTACATTCACTATTACACATTTTGGTTACGTATGTTGACAGATTATTTTTCATATATTTATAAATATCACTTTTATAATTAAAAATGAAGTAACAGTTTTAACGATTCAATAAAACTGTTACTTTTTTGTGTATTTTTTTCAATCCCCTTGTTTACAAGCGATACAAGAGATTATTTTAATATTTGATACCAATTTGATACCAATAGCGTATTTAAAACAAATTATCAATTTTAGAGATATTGGCGGCCATTAAATCCTCATCCACATGCGTGTATAAATCCATTGTCATAGCCATAGAGGAGTGTCCCAAATACTTTTGAACTATTTTTCCGTTTATACCACTCTCAAAACACCTTGTGGCAAACGTGTGACGAAAAGAATGCGGCGTTATTTTTGGAAAAATAATAGGTTCTCTACTTTGTTCCGCCACATTTTTTTCTTCCTCTTTGTTTAGCTTTATTATTAATTTTTGTAATGATACCCCAAGATATATGCTTGATATAGTTGTACCATTGCGAGTACAAAATACCCATTGTGTGTTAGAATTATTGTTTCTTTCTTTTAGTTTTGACAATAATTTTAACGCGGAATCACATAAAGGTATTTCTCTTTTGCTTGTCTTGCTTTTAGGCGTTTGAACAAAATAGTGTTTATCTGAAACCAATTTATTTGTACGAGCAAATGTTTTGTTAATAATAATTTTTTTATTCTCAAAATCAACATCGTCCCAAGTCAAAGCGAGAGCCTCATTAACTCTCACACCTGTATACAGCATAAGCTCACAAACCGGCAAATATCTAAAATTTTCTCTCTCAGCGAACTCAATAAAACGTTTTTGCTGCTCTATCGTTAAAATTTGACGCTCTGCTTTTTCTTTAAGTATACTTTTAGGCAATTTTATTCTCTCGCAAGGATTAGCGATTAGTAAATTATTCTCTACAGCGAAATTGAAAATATTATTAATAACCGTTTTTATCAAATCCGCTCTGTTAAATGACAAACACTTTTCCTTAGCGAGCTTAACGATAAGGTTTTCAATATTTTCTTTTTTTATCGCCGTAATTTTCATAAAACCTATATTGTCCTTTAAATTTGCTGAGTATAATGACTCGTACTCAGCGCAGCTCGACGTTTTAACCGTAACCAGTTTATGTTTAAACCACATTTTATACAGTTCATCAAACATTATATTGTAACTATCAGCTTTGCCAATACCCATTTTATCCTCATACACAGCTTTATTTAACTTATCTTTTACCTCTTTTACCTTTTTACCATAAATACTATGTCTTTTACCATAAACAACCGTATACCTCGCTACATACCGCCCGTCTTTAATCTGACAAAGGCCCTCACCCAGTTCTTTGCCTTTTAAATCTTTTCCCATCGTCTATTCCTCCTTTGAATATAGAAATAAACCACAGAGTTCTATAATTCTCATTATATTCCCCCCCGCGGCTTATTTTTCAATGATGAAACACCGCACAAAGGATATTAAAAATAATTTTTTAAAGTTAAAAGTTACGTTTAGTGTCATTTTTCAAGAAAAATAACACTATCACTTTAATTTTTTCAAAAAATTATTTTTATTTTTTGAATTACGCGGTGTTTCCTTAAGTTATTTTATCTTCCCGTATTTTGCTCTATCCATTTATCAAGAGCTCCTTTATTAGCGTATATCCTGCCGTTTAATCTAAAAACAAACGGACAGTTAGCCTCGCTTAGTAATTTTCTCGCGGTGCTTTCCCCTATTGACAAATATTCTCTCATATCCTTAACCGTCAATAATGCCTTCTCACTGAAATTTTTATCCTTTCTATTTTCCTCTGCTGCCAAGATTGCCCTCACCCCTTTCTGAGCCGTAACTTCTCAGCTCATCATAATTAACCTCCCTGCTTTCAACATCGGGAATAATATGTACTATGCCCTGACATATAGCTTTATCATATGGATAAATAATCGCGGACGCCTCGTCGCAAGGAAAAATAAAACAATTCTCAGTCTTTAAAGCTAAATTTTCTTTCCCTTGGCGGCATTTATTACCGAAATAAGTATTGTGAAGTTTTTCCCTGTCAAGTTTTGAAATCAAAATATCTTTACCAGAACAATTTGTCAAAGCCACAAATATCTCGCCTCTGTACCCGCTGTCAACTACCCCCGCGCTTCTTTTAATCCCTTGACTTTCGGTGCTTCCGCGTTCCTCTAATTGAAGATAATATTTATCGCTTAAAGCGCAGGCTAACCCTGTCGGAATAAGTTTAGTTCCCCCGCAGGGTATCGCTATAAAATCCTCATCAAAACAAGCGTAAATATCATACCCCGCGTTTTCTTTTAATTTAGCCGGTATTTTAGCGTTAGATTTTACCCTTGCCCATAAAATCTCATTATCATTTACTTTTTTCAACATTTATTCCCTCCTTAATTTTAGAATATTTTAAGTTTTATTTCTCCTTAGCGTAGTACCCTGAGTATCTCCGCAAATACTCCTCAAAATACCATAATAAATCTTTTTTATATTTATCAATAACCTCTAACGCAGTTGACTCATCAAAAACAAAATCATGAAACGCTGTCACATAATTCTCGTCCTTACATCTTGATATTCCCAAATTATAATGAAAGTCATAAAAAACACGAACAGAAACGTCATTCATAGTTCTAAAATTGTTATGTTCTCTCGCGTATTTTCTTATCTTTCTCATAAACGTGTCGGCGCGGGCGTCAGCCTCACAAAGTTTTTTGTCTGAGTAATAATTAGCCGCCTCATATCGTTTTTTATCTACGCCGGCACTTAAATCACAAGAGTTATAAGCACGCCCCTCCCCATTCATAAAATAATATGTATTATTTTTTTTTACCATTTCCATTCCCGTTAATCTTTTTTTATCAGCGGAAAAGTCTTCCTCATCATAGTCAACACTGATTTTTTCCCCGCTCTCAAGTATTAAAGTACCTTTCATAAGATTATACCTCCTCTAACCATTAGCGTCGGTTCCATAAACATATTTTATTTTTCATTAAAGTCTTCCGTACGTCTATAACCCGCTGATTTCCGCTCCCCCGAAACGAAAGTGTTATATCTCTTTTATTTATGTCAAACTCACCGTCTACAAGAACATTGCACATAGTCAGTAATTCTCTCATATCAGGATTTTTTAATATATGTTCTATTTTAAATCCTGAATAGCACCATATATTATTTTTAGGCACATGTATCATACTTATAAATTTCTTTACCTCAGC
>CAJTVH010000025.1 GCA_910579745.1 uncultured Clostridia bacterium
GCCCAAACATACGCTGGAGGGCTTGATAATCCCAAATATAACGATTACGTGTGTATTCTCTCGGTATTGGCTCAGGTAGCTATTGATAACGCCAAGAGACGTTTTGACATAAACCTGCCGGAAGAAATCAAACGTATAAAAAATGACATGAACCTAAAAACAAATAAATACCCTAAATTTTGGTCTATTATAAAAAAAGAATTTGATTGGGGTAATATCAATCAAAAATTGAGTTGCCCTATGAATTATTTATACGACTTGAAACTAAAAAAAATTAGAAACAAAGAAACTACCCTGTCTATGTCTCATTTTTTTAACAAATATGATATTAAACCGAACAGAAGAAAGTGTAAAAAAGCGGAGGAGTTGATTGAGAAATATTCTTTTGAGCTTTTTCAATATCAAGTTGACACGGCAAAAGATTACACTGATTATTTACTGCTAAGAAGTGATTTTGAGAATCTATTAAATGATATAAGAAAAACATATATCTCAAAAAATTATTTAGGGTTAATGTCATGGCTCATTGACAGGGCTTTTATAATAACGCCGCATATTGAAAAAAATAAAAATAATATTAAAACCACAGTAAATAAAAATAAATCTTTATTGTTAAAAGTATTATATGAAATTAATAAAAACAGTTTATTGAAATGTTTCTCAAAAAATATGTAATTTCTATATGTTTTTTAGTATACCCAAGCTGTATTTGTCCTCCAAAACCCTGTTACTTTCAAGGTTTTTTTAAGGGTTAGTTAAGTACATATATGGGGAGAGCGGGATTTTTTAAAAATCAAAAAACAGATTTTTCTCAAAACCTCGAACAGTTATAAGTTATGAAAAAATCTGACAATTAAAAGCGGCTAAAAATATTTCAAACAAAGGAGATTTTACTATGAAAACCAAATTAATTTTTAACACTTTTTTATCCAAACATTTATTAAAAAGAGGAAATCCTATTATAGACCTGCTTAAAGACCATAAAAGACGCGACGGGGTTGTATGCGTTTTTGAGGAAACCAAGAAATTTGAAAATGACTTCGCTGAATTGAATAAAGAATTGTACGGCCGAGATGTGAGAAATTTAAAACGTATGAGAAAATATTAAACATGATTTACCACGAGAGGAAAAATTTTATAGAAAGTAAAATTGAGATTTTTCAAAACGCGGAATTTGGAGAAATAAGGACTGCCATTATTAATGGGGAACCCTATTTTGTAGCTAATGGCTAAATCCCTTAAAGACGAAAAAATTAACATAGAGAGAAACCGATTATTTCAGTGGCTTCATAAAAAGAAATTCTTATGAAAAATAATGTTCCGTATCAAAAATATATTGAGGGAGGATATTTTCAGGTTAAAGAATCAGCTTATGAGACGCCTTACGGAACTAAAACAAAGGTTATTACTCTCGTGACTGGAAAAGGACAAATATATATAACAGAAAAATTAAGAAAAGAATATTTAATAAATAAGGAGGCTTAAAATGTCAAACTTCTCGTGTGAACGGACAATCACTCATCAATTCTCCGCTAAAGGGGAACTCCAATCTGACGGGGATACCGTTATCGTAACAGACAAAGACGATACTTACAAGATTTCCGTTAAGGAGTACCTGAGTAAGTTTGTCGGCAAAAATATTAGTATCAGCGTTAAACTTCAAGCGAAAAACAATTTGTCCGATGAAAATACAAATCCCGCAGCCAATTAACGAATTTAATCAAAGGAGAGAAATTATGAAAAAAAACGATATTATTAAAATTATGGCTGAAAAGAGAAATATATCTTTAAAAGAAACAGCTGAGATTTTTGACACATTGATTGAGACAATAAAAGACGGTATCGTAAATGACGGTATTGTTGATATTTACGGATTTGGTAAGATTACCGTTGACAATGTAACTGAGAAAAACAAAGTGTATACCGTAGGTCATCTGAAAGGACAAGCGTATACCTCACCCGCTCATAAAAAAGTAAAAATGAGATTCTCAAGTAAAATTAAAGACCTTATTAACAGCTGATAGTGCTTTAACATATCACGGCTAAGGACGGATAAAACTCTCCGTTCTTTTTTTATGTTTGTTTTTTTAAGAGAATATTTGAGACAAAAAAGAAAAGAGATGATTTTCAAAATGTCAGAAGTAAAAGTAATATACTCAGATTATCTTAATTCTATAACCGACGAGGTTATATTTGAGTTATTAACCGACGTTATGCTCAAATTGAAATATGACAAAAAAAATGAGAGCGTAGTTATAAGTATGTCCGATAAAATCACCGACAACACGGAGCTGCGCGGAAAATTGGACTTTGACGGGCTTAACACGCTTATTAAAAGCCTTACCATAATCAGAAATCAATTAAAAACAGGAGGTGTGTATCGATGAGTATAGTCGGAGGAAAGGACATTGAACATATTTATTAAAAATCTTATTATAATCAGAAATTAATTAAAACAGGGGGTATGTACTGATGAATTTAGCCACAAAAAAAGACATTGAGAACAATGTGTTTATCGTCACGGTTTATTGCAAAGAGCTTGGCACGGCTGATTTAACAGACGAACAGGAAAGAGAGCTGTTAAATGATTTTCCATCTAAGATTATTTATAAGGATTTATCCTTCAAGGGCAAATTTAACGTGGTAAACGGAGTCCCTGTATTTACGGAGGAGGACACAGGAGAGGAGGTTTCCCTCACTCTCACAAATCAGGAAATCGCGCTTGACGAGAATTTCAGAGCCGTATACAAAGTTGATATGAGTAAAGTTCAGGCCAGCGACATCGGAGAGATTCTTAACAGCAAAGAATTGGTTTGCTGGGCTAAATGTAATCTCTTCGCCAAAGTTATTGAGGAAGAGGCGGCGAGAATTTTGTCTGATATTCGCTCTAAGGCTAGCACTTTCTCAGGCGAAACAGAAAAGATTGTGTAATGTAAAAGTATTAAAAAGAGGAAACGGTTAAATCCGGTTCCTCTTTTGTTATCGGAAAGGAGGCTTTGTTTATTGATTAAACCGAGAAAATCCGAGGTTATTAAAGAAACCGTGTCTAACAGCTCAAAGCCCGTAAACGAGAAAATAAATATAAGCCATGTAAACAAACCAAAAGAAGAGGAACCGTTTTATAAATGCTCATGCTGCGGTAACGAGTGGAACACCCAGAAAAGACATTTCAGCAGAACAAAATCTCCCCTTTATCAGGCTAACAACGGGTATATCACTATATGTAATGATTGCAGGGATAACTATTATTACCAGCTTATCCCCTTTTTCAACGGAAATGAGGATTTAGCTATAGACAGAATGTGCGGCCTGTTCGACTGGTATTTGAATGATAACGGATTAAGCCTTTGCAAACAGACAAGCGATGACAGAAGCCGGATAAGCCATTTTTTAGCGAGGAAAAACTGCGGTCAGGCGTCGGTAGGCGACACGTACCTTGACACTGTGAGAGAAAGACTGCTTGAGGAAAACAAAACCGTAGAGAGCGAGGAGGATTTGGAAGAAATAACTGAATACAAAATCACGCCTAAAATGATTAAATTCTGGGGATCGGGGTATGAGCCAAAAGCACTGCAAACACTACAGGGATATTATGACGGACTTCTTAAATTATGCGACGGGAAACCGGATGTGAAAGACCAAAAAATGATGAAAAATTTATGTCTTTTGGAGTATCAAATGCAGATTAATCTTCAAAAAGGCAAAGACATCGGTACTTTATCCAACTCATATAACTCGCTTTTTAAAGCTTCCGGTTTAAGAGCGAATGAGAATGACGCGAACAGCGGTATATTCGGGAAATGGATTATGGATATTGAGAAATACGCTCCGGCGGAATATTACAAGGATAAAAGTAAATATCATGATTTTTTCGGTATTGTGGAGTATATTGAGCGTTTTATGTACAGACCGCTCAAAAATCTTATATTTGGCGCTAAGGAAAAAGAAACCGAGTATTGGATTGATGACGATGATATTAAAACCAAAGAGGGGGGTTAATGTTGCTTGACGCTTATCAAATGAACGTCTATAAAAAATTCCCTCAAACATCGTGGCTTTCCAATAAGAGTATTTACGAGCGTATCATCGACTGGGTTACTTTTTACAGAAGAAATATTCCCGTGTTTGTTGAGCATTACTTTGGTATACCGCTTCATCTGTATCAAATTATATGGCTGTATATCTTAAATATTTGTATAAGCACGGTAATTATAGCCGGTCGAGCCTCGGCGAAATCTTATATTATCGCCGTGTTCGCGTGCGCTAAATGTGTGCTCTACCCAAACACAAAATGTATTATTGTGTCAGGTACAAAAAAACAGGCAGCTCTTATTATCAAAGAAAAAATAGAGAAAGAGTTAATCCCGAAATCTGAGACACTGCGCAGGGAAATAAAAAAGATAAAAAATAACTCAAATGATATTGAGGCTGAGTTTCATAACGGAAGCTCAATTATAGTTGTCGTCAACAGTGAGGACGCTCTTGGCTACAGAGGAACGCTTCTTGTGTTTGAGGAATTTAAGAGAATAAAAAAATATATTATCGACAAGGTAATAAAACCGTTCGCCATGACAAGACCAGCTCAGTTTAGGACAAACACGGAGTGTGAGAGTTATGGCGTGAGATACAACGATAATGAGGAATTTAACGAGGAACCGGCGAGTGTTTACATAAGTTCCGCCGCCCCGACAAGTCACTGGATGGACAAGCTTTTAAAAGACACTGTTAAAAGCAAATACACAAATGGAACGTCTTGTATGCTGGCTACGGATTATTCTATCGCCCTTAAACATAACATTAAAACACGTATGAATCTTATAGAGACAAAGCGAACCACCGACCCTATCACTTGGAGAGAGGAATATGAAAATGAGAGATTAAGAGAAAGCGCGAGTGCTTATTTCACCTATGGCTTGCTCACACAAAATCAAACTTATAAAAAAGCCTTTTACCCTCAAAAAAATGATGATGTAAGAAACAGACGCAAAAATCCTTATTATATCCCTAAACAATCTGGGGAAATCAGGGTTTTAGCCTGTGACATCGCTTTTATTGAGCGCTCTAATAAAAATGACAATTCCTGCTCTACACTCATAAGAGCCTTCCCCGAAAGCGTTAAATATGAATCTGTAGGTGTAGACGGTAAAACGGTGGAGGTAAAAAACGGGTACAGAAGAATTGTTCCGTACATTGAGGCTAATCCCGGAAGCGACGTTGATAAGCAAGCGATTCGTATTAAACAGCTGTTTTATGATTTTGAGGCTGATTATATAGTTCTTGATGCCCGAAACGGCGGCGTGCTGGTATACGACCGTCTCGCCAAGGTGTTATACGATGAGGAAAGAGACTGTGAGTACCCCGCATGGAAATGTATAAATGATGAGGTTATAGCCAACAGAGTCACGGTCGGGGGCGCGGTTGAGAATTTGTTTATCGTGAATGCCACGGCTAAAATAAACAACGACGTAGCGGTATCGCTTCGCTCCGTGTTAAAGTCAAAAATGATTGAGCTGCTTATAAGCACCGAGGAAAGCAGGGATTTTTTAAATGATAATTACACGGAATACTCAGAGACCCCAAGAGGTGATGTTATGGCGTTTTATGAGAGACCTTACGCCGAGACACAAGCTCTTATCGGGGAAATGATTTCTCTTGAGCATACGCGAAATGACCAGACAGGCTTCGTGAAATTATTTGAGACAGGCTCTAACACAAAAGACAGATATACAAGTCTCGCTTATGGGAATTATTTTATTGAGCTTCTTGAGCAGGATTTATTATCTGACTCGTCTGAGTATGATTACGTGCCGCTTTTTAATTAATACTAATCTCACTTTAAATACCGGATAAAGCGACATTAGTATAAGAACAGCCAGTCTAAGGAGGCGATAAAACAGTGTATAAAAATAATAGAAAATTTAACCCGTCTAATCGAACAGCTAAAGAAAAAAACAGGGAAAAATCTTTTTCCTATGAGCATAATTCCGCTGTGTCAACACTAATATCATCAGGCGACATAATAGACTGTCCAGTCGACACCTCAATGATAGACGACTATTTGAGAGAGCCTATGCTATATAATCAGGAATTAAGAAAATTATCATGGTGGGCGTACCGCACAAACGGCACAGTGTCAAGCGGCGTTGATTACATGCGATCAATGCACACTCTGGATAAGGTTGTTTACTCAAAAAAAAGCTCCTCAAAATCATCCGCGGCTAAGAGAAAGAAAAACAAAGAACGTTTTGAGGCTGTTTTAGAAACAATAAAATATAAAAAATTTATCCGTGAGGCGATTTTAAAAGATTTTAACGATGGAATTATATTTTACTATTTTGAGACAACAACATCCGCTCCGGATAACCAAAAGTATCTTTCCGATATTGACGTGTTAAATATCACGGAAATAAATCAAATCGGTATCAACGCCTCAATAGTCGCCCTCCCTGTCGATTGGTGCAAAATTATTGGAAAAAGAAACAACTCATATGTTATAGCCTTTGATTTGCGATATTTTCAAAGTCTGTCACCTGACGACAGCGAGCGAAAAGTGAAAGCGTTTCCAAAAGAGATAAGAGACGCTTTTAATAAATACAGCTCAGGTAAAGCTAATAAACCTTGGGTTAGACTTGATAACAACAAGACTATCGTTCATAAAATTAAATCCGCGGACAATGAGCAGTGGGGCGTCCCTTTGGCGATAGCCTCATTAGACGATATATTATACGCCAATCACTTTATAAACACAAAAAGAAGTGTTCTTGACGACTTAAATAACCAAATCTTTTATGAGACATATCCTGAGGGCGAGCGCAAAGGCTCATGCTCTCTTGCGGGGTCTCAGCAGGAAGCGCAGCACAACATTATTAAAAACGCTTTGTTCGATAACAAAAACCGATACGGCAAAGCGTTTTTTTCTCTCGCGGCGGGTACTAAACTTGATCAAATTAAAGTAGATACCGGCATTTTTGACGAAAAAAATGAGAGCGGCGTTAAAAACGATATATCGCGGGATTTGGGTATAGAATCGTCAATACTCGGAGGGGAGTCACGGTCGAATTACGCTACGGCGAGTTTGAATATCGAAAGTATAGCGAGTTTCGTGTATGGGATTATCGCGGATATTGTTGACGAGATAAACAAAGTCATAAACGCCAATATTATAAAAGACAACCTCAATATCACGAAAATGTGGATTATGCCCGTGACATTCGTGAATCGTGACAAAATGGTAAAATACATGGGAGATTTATACGCGAGAGGAAAAGGCTCTTTACAGGCTTGGGTAGCTTCCACGGGAATGGACGTCGAGGCTTACATGGCTCTTATGGAACAAGAGTTGGAAGATGACTATGAGAATCATTTCCCAGTTCATAAAACATCGTTCACTCTCACATCAGGCGACTCTGATTTAAGCGACACCGATCAAAGAGGCGGGGCCCCGTCTAAAAACGACCCAGTAACCCCTAACACAATCGCCTCTAAAACGTCTAATGGAAACGATAACCCTAAGCCCAGCGTGTAATCACGGCAAGTCCAGAGGAAACAGAAGAAAGAATCGTTAAAGGAGGTGAGTTAAACGCGTAACTTTGAGTTATCAAGTAAAAAAAGCAAAAACGGTAAAAAATTTTTTAAAGCCATTCTTCACGAGATTTACCCCGATGAGTGCGTCGTTAACGAGACGGGGACTTTGTACAATAATAACGGTATCACTTATTTAGAAAAATACACAAAGCGTCAGCTAGGCTCAATAGAGGATATGTCCGTAACGGTTGAGTTTATAAACGACGAGCGCACTGAGATATACGGTCATGGCATGACGGACGAGGAAGACGGCATGGGTGTGTTTAGAAACGCCACGATGATAGGAAACTTTACAAAAGGGTATATTGATGATATGGAAATCGACGGTGAAATCAAACGTGTGTGCGTCGGCGAGGGTTATCTTGACTATATGCGTTATAAAGATTTCATCGACATTCTTCAAACCCGACTTGAAAACGGGGAACGAATTGAGGGAAGCGTGGAGTTCTCTCCGCCGGAGGGGAAAGATGAAATTCAATATTTGTACGGATTTAAAAACAAAGGGCGTATTCCCATTGATTACGATTATACGGGCTACGCCGTTTTAGGTATCAGACCAGCGGACAAATCCGCCGTTGTCACGGAAATAAACGAGAGTAAAAATAAGGAGGGCTTTAAAATTATGGATGAGAAAGTATTACAAGTATTTGTCGAGGACATAAAAAACACATTAATTGAGACAAACAGTAAAAACAATGAACTTAACTCTTTTATCACACAGCTTAACGCCGCTATCTCAGAAAAAGACACTAAAATAGCTGAACTTAACGCTAAGTGTAAAGAGACTGAGGAAGCTTTAACCGAAAAGGATTCCGAAATCAATGAGATGAGAGAGTCCGCTAAAGAGCTTAAAGAGGAATTGAATAAATATAAAAAAGAAAAAGCGGTTTCCGAGCTTAATTCCGCTCTCGAGCGATACACGGATAAGGAAAAATCTTACGCTAAGGATGAGATTAACGCTTTTAACGAGGATTACACAAAAGTCGAGGTCAACGCCATTATTGACAAAATTAACGCCGGTATTGGAGCTGAGGCTAAAAAAACTCAAATAGAGTTAAACGCCGCCAATAACCAAATGGGAGATATTTTTGGTTATATTGACGAGGCGGGGCAAGAGAATGACGGTGTTGATTTTGATGATATTTTTAAATAGTACGGGAGGATTGAGATATGTTTAAATTTCATGAGATAGGTAACTATAAAACCGCCAAAAATGTGGGATACTGCGTGACGGAGGTTCCCTTAAAAAACGGCATGGGTGTAATAGTGGATGAGGCGGCGAGAAAAGTGTCTCTGCCCACCACCGGGGCCTCAGATATTTCCGTGGTGATGAGTATAATAGATAAGCCGGAAATCCACTCGCCTAACGAGTACGTGATAGAGGCCGGCGAATACCCTAGAACGTTTCAGCTGTCGTCAATAACAGGTAAATTAGTTGACATGGACACGGACGTTATAACAACCGATTACTCATCTGTCGAGGCCGGAGATATACTTGTGTATGATACCGACGGCAAGTTAAAAAAGGGAGCGGGGAGCGAGACTATAGGCTATAAGGTAATTGAGAAAACCACCTTTGGAGGAGAGGGAATTTTAGCGAAAGTGTTAGCTTAATTTTTACATATTGTTAAATGTTAGACTTCTCTCAGAACCTTGCGTCAATTTGTGAGAAAAGTCTATTGTTAAACCATAATATCGGCGGATTATTATGGTTTTTTTATTTTAAGGAGGATTTATATATGCGAAATTCGTTTGAGTTAAACAACGCGACAAGGGACGATATTCATATAAAAGATATGTCTAAATTTAAAAAAGTCGTTGAGATTTGTTCCGCTCTCTTTCAAGGAGCGGACTTGACAAAATACGGAAAAGCGACAGATAAGGTTGTCACGAGATTAAAAAATTTGGGCGGCCGAGCTGAAAACGGTGACAGAAGGTCTATAAGTGAGCTCAATTCTTACGTGAAATTTATAATTCAGCCCAAACTGCTTGAGTCTATGAAAATATTCAGTTTCTTAGGTAATTACAAGGAATTAAGCTACGATCAGCAGCCTATTGTAAAAACATACAATTATGATGGCATTGACGCGAGAGTTCAGGCGTCAGGCTCAGACGTGAGCTTTAGCTCAAGAAACTGGATTGAGTATCCTATAACCACAAGAACAATCTCATCCGGTATGGCCGTCAATTACCGAGAGTTTAAAAGTGGTAACTTTTCGGGCACTATCGCTGAGGAAATCGCTCAGATTCAAATTGACATGAACAACAAAGCGGTCTCTTATGTGCTAAACGTACTGGATAAAGCCATAAAAGAAAACACAAAGTACGTTAAATTTTACTCTGAGTATTCCGACGCTCCAACACAGGCGTTAGTTGACGCTATGGTAGCTAAAATGAGAAAAATGGGTAAAGTTGGTATCGCTGGTGACTTTTCCGTTCTCTCCGTGATATGTGACTGGAACGGTTATAAAACCGTTGGCAATGCCACTCTCCCATTCTACAGCGAGGAACAGGTAAATGAGATAGCGAGAGCCGGTCTTAACGGCTTTTACAAAGGCACTTCCCTTGTGGAGCTTGAGAATCCGTACAATTATACAAAGCCTTTATCCGATAAAAGCGGGTTTGAGACATATTACGATTCTGACAAACTCTATTTTACGACTCAAGGCTCCAACTCTCCCCTTAATATTTTCAGACGCGGCGGTATAACCACTATGACGGGAAACGACATTGAGACAGGCACGGTTAAAACTCGTTTTGATATGGAAATCGGAGCTGACGTTGTAAAAGGCAGGGAGTTTGAGATAGGTATGATTGCTAAGAAAAAAGCTTAACGCTATACACATGTCACAGGGAGGGAATTTGATTCCCTCCTTTAATCGCCATAGAAAGGAGAAAATATATGGAGCGGATTAAATTAACGGACAGAGTCAGTATTGACAGTTTGGTTAGCTGGGATATAGGATTTAGAGCCACGGAGGCTAACAGGGATATTACAATTCCGGCCAATGTTAAAGGTTATAAACAGCTCACCGTCGGGGAAATAGACGGTCAGGTAAAAATGGGTAATAAATTTTTTACGGGCACGGACGGTTTAGGAAATAACGCCGACATTAAAATTAACGATGAGAGAGTTGTAAAATTTGTGTTTGGTGACAATCAGTCGGGAGAGGAACCGCCTTCCGCAACTTTACTAACCGCCGACTCAGTGAGGGAGCTTTTAGAAACCTCGCCAAAAGCTAAATTTCAAGAGACTCTTGAAAAATTGGTGGTAACAGACTCAGAAAAGAAAATGATTATCAGCGTGGCTAAAGAGATTGGAATTGATAATGTGGAGGCGTATAAAATTTCCGCTATCGAGAAAATATCAGGGTACAAATTTGATTAACACGGAGATGATGTAAATGGAAAACACAAGTTACAATGACATATTATCGTCGTTTCACTCTCACCCTATGTCAAAATACGCTCTTAATGAAAATTTAGAGTATCAATGGTTTCAAGACGCTCTGGGAATATACGAGCTGGAAATCCAAGAGCTTGTTTTTGATAAGGAGCTAAGAGTATTCGACAAAAGGCTCACTCGTTATCAAATAAAAACCATTGGGTTGATTATGTACACATTTTACCTCACAAGGGAATTGAGCAGACTTGAGAAGTTACAGGGAATATCAAGCAAAGAGCTCTCAATAACGGGAAATGACGAGTCAAAAAGAATCACTTACGCCGATTTGAAACTTGAGCTTGACAGAGCCGATGACTTATTGAACAAACAAAAACAGCATTGTTATTGTTAGGCGGTGATTTTATGGCTGTGGAATGGTATTTGATGAACTCACCGCCCAATCGATACAGCGGTTTTGAGGATGATGATTTTGCGTATTTTGGTACAGAGGGATTTAACGAGCTGCTTTATTCTTGTATTTCCGATGAGGTCACATTATATAATTATGATCTGTCCGTAAGCGAAACGGCGCGATGTATCGTGCGGGGCAATATAGCCGACACCACGTTAAAATCATTAAACAGGGTTTTCATATTTAATATAGGAACCGTAAAAGCTGGCATGTATGTGTTTTTTGATAATAGTTACTGGCTTATCATAGGTTATCCCGGCAATAATAAAATTTATGAGAAAGTGACGGCGGTATTGTGTCAGTATCAGATAAAATGGCAAAACTCAAAGGGTAATATAATAAAACGATGGGTAAATCTCACAACAGCCTCAAAATATGATATAGGTGAGACTAATACCCAAAAAGCTATACTCACAACAAATAACCTTACTATTCTTATCCCAAACGATACTGAGAGTATGGAACTTGAGAGAAAAAGAGTGTTTATTGACAAAAACACGAAAAATCCATCCAAAGTATTTAAAATAACACGTAACGACGACGTTTTATATGAGTATAACTCTCATGGCGGGGTTTTAAGTTTTATCGCTGATAAAACTGAGTTAAACCCAAAAACGGACAACACGGGATTAGGAATATGCGGCTATATTCCCCCCGCCCCCTCCGGTGGTCGCGCGAGCGGGCTTTATCCCGTTCCTAAAATAATATATAACGGTAAGCCAGCGATTAAATTAGGCGGAAATTTTAAAAGGGCTCGGGGCGTGTTTGTGGATTTTAACGGCGATTGCGCGGAAGGCTCGGGGTTATGGATTGTGGATTGTGAGTTTAAGGACAAGCTTATTATTGTGTCAAACGGAAATCAGATAAAAATTAAAGCGCCTGATATATACGAGGATTTAATCGGGCGGAGTTTTAAACTGATATTTTCTGACAAAACAAAAAGCGTGTTTGATAAAATGACTTTTACTATCGAGAGCTGTACATAAAAACAGGAGGAACGTAATGCTAAAACAACTTGGCGAGTACAAAGACCGTTTGTATTCCATATTGGCGGGAGATAACAAAATACGCTGTCTGCTTTTAGGGGAAGATTACGAGGATAAGTTTGACGATTTGGATTCTGAACTTGAGAAATATATATGTCCCCATCTCTACACGGAGCCGACCGTGACAGAAACACATAGCTACATATTTTTCGAGATATACATACCGAGAACAACGACCGCCGTTAAAACCATGAAAATTTTTATTCAAACAATTTGTCATAAAAATATCACTAAATATAAGGAAAAACCTAAGAATTATTATGGACTCAGATACGACGTGCTCTCGCAGTATGTTGAGGAACTATTATGTCCTGTTGATAAAGAAAACAGAGAAAAAATAATACGGCGTTTTGGGATAGGAAGAATTGATTTATCCAGTGTGGACTTATTTCTGTCAAATGATTTCGTTGGGCATAGTTTAACATTTTCCGTGCCTGATTTCAGATAGGAGGCGAATATTTATGAGACTTGACTACGCCGCTCTCATCTCGCCCTACCCTTTTCCAATAAAAAATGTCGGGAATATTAAATCACCCGCTTTAAAAGAGATATGGAACCCAAAAGTCACATATTCAAAATACAATATATATCTCGCGTTTCTCTCAATGGATGTGAAAACATACTGTGAGAGAATTGACAGCTCAAAAGCGGAGTGGTATCAATCGCTGTCCGATAACGACAAATTAAATATAAATATGTTCGATATTATCACCGTGAGTGAGAGCGCACGGGACACGTTTTTAGAAACCCTCAATTTCTTTTTTGAGGAAAATGTTATATGGGATAATGAGAGTAAACTTTTTATCACATTTGTAGATTATGATGAGAATGGACAGGTTATACCTATAGGAACAATATATAGAGATATATTTGAGGAATTGCGTGACATTATACTTCAAAGGTGCGGAATTAACCGCTCCGACACAAATATAGATATGTCAAAGGTAAAAAACAAGCGAGCGTTAAAAATATTAAATAAAATCAAAAAGGCTAAAGAAAAACTCTCGAATAACACACAAGGCACGGATGAGATTGATCTGCCAAATTTAATATCGTCTATAGCGGCTCACAGCAATTCTTTAAATTTCACAAATATATGGGATTTAACAATTTATCAGCTATACGAGCAATTTAAAAAAGAACAGACAAAAGTATATTTTGACATACAAAAAATATCTGTCGCCGCTTACGGCAACGAGAAAAACACGTTTAAGGGCGACGAATGGTATAAAAATTAAAATTATAAAAACAGGAGGATTAGATTATGGGAGACCAAAAAAGATTATTCGCTAACAGAGAGGTATGCGACCTAACATTTGTTGACTACAAAACAAAGATACCGTTTTTAAACTTAGATTTCGCCAATGTGACAACCACAGAGCTCACGGGTGAGTCTGTGTTCGCCTACGGCGGCAAGGGACACCCGAAACGAGTGGCTTTCTCAGGTGAGAGAGGAGGCACGCTCACTATTGAGACACAAATGCAAAGTTTTAAAATGTATCAGCTTTTAACCGGAGGCGACGTCTCCAAAACCGCTAAATTCATAAAAAGAGAGACTCTCACAGTCAGCGCCGACAGTACCGTCACTCTTACGGAAACACCGTCGGACAGCGGTGTCGTAAATATATTCGATGAAAATGACGACTGCGGGGAAGCAAAAACTATCACCGTTACAGGACAAACAGTAACCATAACGGGCTCCGCTGACGGCGATAGAGTTATCGCTTATTATATTAAAGACATCACGGATAAAGTACAGAAAATCTCTATCAAAGGAAGCTCATTTCCAAAAGCGTTTACCGTGTACGGCGACACCGTAATGAAAAGTGAGAACGACGAGATACTGCCGTATAAATTTATCGCTTATAAAGCAGCGCCTCAGTCCAATATGAGCCTTTCAATGACAAATAACGGCGACCCCGGCACTGTAACCATAACTTGTGACTTGCTTGTAAATGAGAATGAGGAAATGCTTGATTTAATTCTTGAGGAAGATGAGTAATACTAATCTCACAATTAGTACATAGGGCGGTTTACCCCACCCTTGTTCATACAAGGAGGTAATCTATGATTAAGCTATGTGAAATATTAAACTTTAACAAAATCACACAAGTCGCTGTGGCTAAATACGGCAATACTCAAATTCAATTTGTCGCCGATAAAAACGTTTTAAGTTCAGCGGTTTATATTAAGAAAACTTTGTCAGGGTATGAGATAGTTTCTAAGGAGGAATATTTGAAATCTTTAAAAACACCGAAAAAAAACAATAAAATTGATTTCACGCGTTCAGCCGAGAATATTTCCAAAGAAGAGGTTGTTTAAAATAAATTTTTGTAAAACAATAAATTTTCTAAATTTATATAAAATTATTTTAAATAATTAACATCTTTTAGAAAAATTTAGTCATTTCATAATCTTACGGTAATCTGCCTTAAATTACTCTTATTAACTTAATTTTATAATTAAATTTTAGTTGTTAATTTTTATAAAATATTGTATAATTGAACAAAATATATTTCGGGAGATAATTATGGGCAGAATACAAAACGGAAAACTACTTTATCATTTAACAGCGTTAAATAATTTAGAATCAATAATACAAAATGGTCTTATGTCAAGAGACGCTTTAACCGAAAAAAAAGAAAATTTTATTGATGTTGCCAATCAGGAAATAGTTAAAAGTCGCGAATACTACAATTTAAGTTCATACATCCCTTTTCATTTCCATATACATACCGCTTTTGATACTATAGTAAAAAATCAAAATCCAAATATAGATTTCATATATCTATGTCTACAACGAAAAAAAGCAAAGGAACTAAATTTTCAAATAATACCTGAACATCCATTATCATCCTCAATTTTCACAGTATCTCTTCTTTCTTACGAAAATGGAATTGACGCTATAAATTGGGATATTATGGAATTAACACAGACAGAAGCTAAAGAGAGAAATATTGATTTAGATGATCATAGAAAAATAAGGATGGCTGAATGTTTAACAAAGTCAATTTTAAATATAACAGAATTTAATATTATTGGAGTTTCTAATGATAAAGTTAAAATAAAAACAGAAAATTTGTTAAAAAAATATAATATTAATTCGCCGCCTTATGTTAATACATATAAAATGTGGTTTTAAAACAAATTGAAAAGAGTGGTATAATTGTTTATCTATAAAAATGGTGACATTTTGAAATCTGAAGCTCAAGCTTTAATTAATACCGTAAATTGCGAGGGATATATGGGAAAGGGTCTGGCTTATCAGTTCAAACAAGTCTATCCTGAGATGAATAGGGATTATATTAAAGCTTGTAAAACAGGTAAGTTAAAAATTGGCAAATTACATTATTATTCTTATGGTGAAAAAATAATAATAAATTTTCCCACTAAGAACAAATGGAGAGAAAGATCTTTAATTGATTACATCTACATAGGTTTAGATGAGTTAATTAAATTGGTAAAACAATTAGATATAAAATCAGTAGCTATTCCCCCTTTAGGAAGTGGCAATGGCGGTTTAAACTGGAACGAGGTTAAAAAAGTTATCGAAACGTCTCTTCAAAATTTAAGTAATAAAATTGATATTTATATTTATGAACCCTCGAACAATTATGCTGTTAAAATAGTGTCAGAACCAAAATTATATGTTTCGGCTTTAGTGCTTATGCAGTTAAAATTAAATTTAACTAAATTTAACAAAATTCGATTACAAAAAACGGCTTATTTTATGAATATATTTGCGGGACTAAAATATTTTAATTTTTCTAAAGACAAATATGGCCCTTTTGATTATACTATAGATATAATCTCAAAAAATATAAGGGAATTTCAAAAATATCACAATGTAAAAGATACCCAAGAAGCTTATAATATTTTATACAATAAAATAGTTAGCGAAAATACAATTATGAAATTATCTAAATTATCAGAAGCGATAAAAAAAGCCACAGATTTTGTGAATAAATTTGAGAATACTTATGACGTTGAAGGTGTCGCTACCACCCTTTTTATTATTGAGAACGCTCCTGATTTATCAGAACACGAGATAATTTCTTCATTTAAGGGCTGGTCAAAAGATAAGGCTGACAGATTTACTGAAGTTCAAATTAAAAATTATATACAAATACTTGTCGATAATAACATTATTAATAAAAATTTAATTGGTTACAACATTATTTAAAGAAATTAATTTTAATAATTTTTTACTATAGAAATTAGTATATATTTATCATCTATAAGCAAAAATTTCGTAACAAATTAAAACTATAAAAATTTTAATAACAAACAAAAGTTAAAGCTCTGTCTTAAATTGACGGGAGCTTTTTTTACATACTGAAAGGAAGCGATTAGCGTAAAACTTATAATAGACAACGATGTTATAAATAAGTATAACGAATATTATCTCTCTCTCCACCCAAGAGCGAAAAAGAAACAGATTGAGCGTCCAAGGCACCCAAGTATAAATCAATGGTGTATACTTCCCCGTATTCAAATGAACGCCTTAAAACAAAAATGGAAAAAATTCGGCGTTTGGTGGATTAATCAGTTAGGATATTCCAATATGAAACTGGAAAACTTTGATATAGTTGTTACTGTTTATTTTGAGAGAAGACAACGGCATGACGCTGATAATCAAGTGCCCAAATTTTTATTGGACGCTTTTACTGAGGCTGGTTTTATTGTTGACGATGATGAGTCACATTTGCGCTCACTTACTTTAAAAACAGGCTATGACAAACAAAACCCCCGTACCGAGATTGAGATAATCGAGTACCAACCAGCTACGTACATAAAATAAAACATTTATTAATACAAGGAGATTAGTATTATGGAATTAACATTTAAAGAAAGAATATCTTTTGAGGAAACAATTCAAATGATAAACGACGTGTCAAACTCTGTTTTCGATACGGATAATGATACAAATACCACAATATACCTTCCTGAGTTATATGATTACGCTCTCGGTCTGAGTTACGCGAAATATTACGGCGGGTATATCTCTGAGAATAACAGTGAACACGATTACAATGTCGCTATGGATTGTTTGGGGGAAGTTCAAAACACAGCTAATCCCCAGTTAATTGGTATAAAAAACTCTATCAACGCCAAAATCGAGTTAAAAAAAGAGGAAATCATCAAAGCAAATATTAATATCGTCTCAAAATTTGATGAGTTAATCGCGCCTATTATCAAGGTTCTCGGCATAGCGTCGGAAAAAGCCGCGAAAATTGACACCGAGGGTTTAAACAAACATCTGAAAAAGTTTAGTGTTAAAAATTTAGTTGATCATTATTTCAGCAAAAGACAGGAGGAAGATAAGGAAGAGGAAATATTAGAGGCTAAAAATAGAGAAATTTTAGAGCTTAAAGAAAAATTAAACAAGCTAACCGCTAAAAACGCGGTATCAGATAATATGACTGACATGAGCGTTAATAAAGGGAAGTGATAATTATGTCAGCCATAAGAAATACGCGCAAACTGAATAGAAAATTAGAAGACTCTCTGAAAAACGCGCTAATTATCGCCCAGTCAAAAGCTTATCAATGTATTAACTCTTTTATTAAGGAATATTACGCTGAATATGAACCTGTTGAATACGAAAGAACATACTCTTTTTACAAGTCTCTTGTTAAAAGCGATATAAGGAAAACAAAAAACGGATATGTCTGCGAGGTTTATATTGATATGGACGAGATGAGTTACCGCGCCCATACCTCTAAGGAAGTCGTGGATATGATTAACAGGGGCTTTCACGCCGACACAGGTATGAATAACTGCTTATATCGGACACCGAGGGATATAGCGGGCACCCGTGTTTGGGATGAGAGTATGGAGAAGATACAAAAAACAAATTTAATTCTTGACGCGTTTAAAAATTATTTTAAAGCCAACGGATTTATTGTTAAATAACTTTAATACTAATCTCACTTTAAATACCGAATAAATTATATAAAAACAAAAAAATATTTTACGGGCGCGCGGTACTGAAATTTCAGCGAAAGGCGTTTTGATTTTTAAACGCCGGAAGTGTAGAGAGGATTGCGCGGCAATTAGGTAAATTTCAAGTAAAGTAATTTTTTTGTCTCATTCGCTCCAATATATATTATATCCACTTTTTAAAATGAGGTTAGTATAAGCCCTAAAGACAGGTTACGAGTGTCTTTAGGGCTTTTTTAGTACGTTCATGATTTGTGTAAAAAGGAGGAAACCCGTGGACGAGAATTTCTCAATAGAACTGCAAGCGCGGTTAAACGAGGCGAAAACAAAAGCTAACATAGACACGTCTCTTAAAAATGTTAAAGGATTAGAGATTAATATAGAACATGTCACATTACAGCAGTCGGCCTTATCTGATTTAAAAAAAACCGTAAAAAATAATACTGTACAGATAAAAACGAATCTTGACACAAGCAATATAAAACAGCAGACTCAAAACATAGGCAAAAATATCGGCGGTGTTATTAATAAAAATATGGCCGCCGCTATATCCAACTCAAAAAATGAGATAGCTAAAATAAAAAAAGAGATAAGCAGTGTGTCAAATTCGCTAAAGGGCAACAAGTTAAAAGGACTTAATGAAATTTTTAATCTTAAAAGACCTACTGTGGAACCTTTTGTAAAAAATGAGATAGCTCAATTAACAAAAGACGTAAATAACCTTATCTCGGCAATGGCGTCAAAGCCAGTTACGGGCGGTTTATTGGATGAATACGCCGCCAAAATGAAATTAATCAGGGACTTGGTAAAAGAATATGGCACGGTCAAAGCGGACATGGCTCCCTATCAGCATTTAATTGACTCCGCTAGATATTTCGATGGCAAAAAAATATTTATCAGCGATATGGATAAATCCTCTGTGCTTTCAGGGACGGGGGTTGATAATGTCAAACAATTAAATAATGAAATGCGGAACATGGGCGTTTGTTTTACCTACGCCTCTAAGGGCGCGTCACGTTTAGACGGTATATGGAATGAGTTTATAAACTCTACGGGTAATAAGGGATTGTCCAATATCACTAATTCCGCCGACCAAATCTCTTGCGTTGTAGGACTGCTGCGGGACGCGAGAGATGTTTTATATGGGGACAAACTGTATGAGAACGCTTACGGAAGTCCCGAGTGGAACAATGTCAAAAGCTGGACTGAGAGCGTGAAAGAAAATCTTATCAGGCTTAACACCCTTAGAGAAAAACAAAAAGCTATTGAGAAAGAAGCGGCGGAAATATCATCGGCCGCCGCGAATACTATTACCGCTAATGAGAGAAAAAAACAAACGGAATACAGCAAAACAGAAAAGGCGCGGGAAAAATCGGGCGGCAAGCCAGCGTTTGGGCAAATACTCAGCACTTCCGATTTAGACAAACAAGGAAAAATATATATTCAAAAAATATCAGGGACAATAGAGAAAGCGAAATCCACTGTTGAGAGAAAACTTAAACAAGCGGGATATACGGATATAAAAATCACCGGATTTGAGAAAGCGAACGGACAAATAAAATCTCTCTCAGTTACGGCGGCGGACGCGGCGGGAGCTTTAAAAAAACTTAATTTTGAGCGGGCTAAATTACAGGGAAACGGGAAAGCGAAATCCGGTCTTGTTCAAACCGATACCGTAAAAGTGTTTGGAAATATCTCTGAGAGCGTGTCCGCCGCGCGGGCGAAACTTGAGTCGTTAAAAGCGAAATGGCGGGAGCAGGGTATATACACGGATGAGTTGAAACAAAAAGTTATCTCTCTGGAAAATGAGCTGTCAAACATATCCTCTAATGGCGATATGAGCTCATTTAAGGAAAATTTAAAATCCGTGGAGTCTTACGCCTCCAACGCTCAGAAAAAATTGAGCGAGATGACCAAAACAGCAGCCGGTATTCAATACAAAATTGATACTGGAAGTTATTCGGCACAAGTCAATTCCCTTGTTTCCGATTTGCGAAAATTCGGGCAAGGCAACTCTGAGGCTCAGTCTCGTATACAGGCGCTTACAGATAGTTATAAAAACCTGATAAACACCTCTAAAGAATTTGCCGCCACAGGCGACTCAGGTAAACTTATTCAAGCTCAGAAACAGCTTCAAAAAGAATTTGACACAAGTAAAAATAAAATTAAGGAACTTTCCATATCCGGCGCCAAAGTTGATATTATAAAAAACACAAAATTATCAAGTAACATAGAGGAATGGCTGCAAAAAAATTCCAGAGCCGCTAAGGATTTTGGAGATAGACTACAACAGATGCGAGCGGATTTACAAGGAGCCGACCAAGTAAAACTCGGCAATATAAAAGAACAATTCGAGTCAATTAAAGCGCAGGCGAGAGCGGCGGGACAATTAGGCAAATCGTGCCGCGACACTTTTAAAAATTTGTACTCAACATTCTCAATGTGGTTCGGTACGACAGCTCTTATTATGCGCGGGATAAACTCAGTAAAAAGCGGAATAACAACGGTTTATAATCTTGATACGGCTTTAGTTGATTTAAAGAAAACAACAACTATGACAAACGGCGAGTTGGAGAATTTTTATTATTCCTCTAACGAGACGGCTAAACAAATGGGCGTTACCACAGAGGAGATACTTACGCAAGCCTCGGCGTGGAGCAGACTTGGTTCGTGTACGCACACAGACCTCTTGTATGGAAACATATAAGATAACAGATAGCTTTTATCGGAAAATCCCCTGAGAAGGGCAATTCCGAGGGCAAGACTAAAATGTTCAAAATTAATATGGCAATAAATTAAAAGACATAAATTAATGTGTCTTTTTTTATTGAGGTGATTATATAAAAAAAGCTTAAAACTTACAAGGAATATATAAACAAACAATTTAATAATTTAATTATAAAAGATATTTTTCGTGATGAAAATAATAAGCCTGTTGCGTATTGTATTTGTAAATGTAAAAAAACAAAAATAATTTCTTTATATAATATAATAAAAGGCAACAGTAAAACTTGTGGCTGTGGGGAAATAGCTTCCAGATATAATAGAAAACATTCAAAAGATAATATAATTGGACAAAAGTACGGAAAATTAACTGTTATTAAAGATTCTGGTAAACGTGCTAAAAATTCAAGTGTTTTATGGGAATGTTTGTGTGATTGTGGTAATATAGCATATGTTAATAGTTCTAATTTAAAAAATAATCATACAACATCTTGTGGTTGCGTAAAGCGAGAGTTCATCGAAATGTCTAAGTTAGACATTATTGGTAGGCAATATGGGTATCTTACCGTATTAGAAGAAGTAAAAGATAACTCTTACAAAAGGCGAAAAGTAAGATGTATATGTTCCTGTGGTAAGGAAATTATCTGTACTGTATTGAGCTTAACCTCTGGACACACCATGTCTTGTGGCTGTATGAGAAAAAGTAAAGGTGAAATGTACATAGAAGAATTATTAAAAAAGTACAAGATATGTTATATTTCTCAGAAACGATTTGAAAAATGTAAAAATAAAAGAGAATTACCTTTTGATTTTTATTTACCTAAACATAATATTTGCATAGAATATCAAGGTCAGCAGCATTATCACCCTATAGAATATTGGGGAGGTAAAGAAAAATTTGAAATATATAAAAATAACGATAATATAAAAAAGATTTTTTGTAATAACAATGATATTCATTTGATATGTCTGCCATATACATTATCAAACGAAGAAATAAAAGAAAAAATTTTGAATATTTTAGAACCCGTAACGAGTAAGCCTTACATATAGTAATATATGTTTGCACGCTATCCACAAGAAGATACAGGCTTCTTGATTCTATTTAGTCAATAGATGACCTAACGTTAAACGAGGGTGATGATGTACTCTGCTCTGCAAATATAATCTAACAATTAAATATTGTAATAAAATTGCAGAGGCAGGCAGAAATGACCTGCCCCTTTTCTATATTGCTATAGAAAAGAGTAACAATAGGTTTCATCCGCTGAGGCGTCCACAAAAATGGCTAAACTGTCCTCGCAGTTTAAATTGATTTCCCCCGGCATGACCTCTGATGAGGCGACAAGCGGGCTTGTAAGCGTTATGAAGGCTTACGATATAGAGGTTGACAATGTTCTTGACGGCATTATGTCAAAAATTAATATAGTTGGTAATAAATTCGCCCTGACAAACGCGGATATTGTGGCAATGCTGCAAGACTCCGTTTCGGCTATGCGGGAGGGAAATAACACTCTTGATGAGACAATAGCCCTTGAGACCGCAGCCTTTGAAATTACGCAGGACAGAAACGTCGGAAATGGATTTAAGACCGTCGCCCTGAGACTGCGGGGTATTAATGAGGAAACACAGGAAGCCGACGAGTCCCTTAAAACCATTAAAGGAGATTTGTATGACCTGACAGGCGTTTCCGTTATGGAAAACGCCGACACATATAAAAGCACTTATAAAATATTAAAAGAGATGAGTGAGGTTTGGGATTCTCTAAGCGACAAAACACAGGCTGAAACTCTTGAGATGATGTTTGGAAAACACAGAGCCAATATCGGAGCCGCCGCGCTTAAAAACTTTAAGGCCGCTGAGAGAGCTATGACTGAAATGTCTGACAGTGCCGGAAACGCTGACGCTGAGATGTCTGTCGCCATGGACTCGATAGCGTATAAGTTAAACAAACTGAAAGAAACAGGTACAGGCATAGCTCAAAACTTATTTGAGCGTGACGATATGAAAGAGATTCTTACCCTTTTAACTGGATTAGCTGAGACCATTGAGTTTTTAACTGGAAAAATAGGATTGCTCGGAACGTTGGGCATGGGACTCGGAACATTCTTTTCCGTAAAAAATGTAGGTCTGTTTAAAACATATTCCAATGAATTAAGCGGATTTACAAATAAAATAGGATTTAGTAAGAGAAGTTTTGCGGAATGGGGAGCGCAAGTATCACAAGCGTTTAAGAACGGCGAGACAAAATTAAGAAGTTTCAGCGGCGCGTTAAAAACCGCGTTTATTATTCCCAATAACGCTAACTTAATAAAAAATGAGTTAGGCAATGTCGTTACAAGACAAAATATTGACTCATATATACCAAAATTAAATGATTTTCAAGCATCTGTAACGCTCCAATCAATTTCCGATACGGAAAAAGCGGTAAAACAAGGCACTACTACATGGAAGCAATATTCCCAGACACTTTCAAAAGGTGAGCGGTATATTGTTAAATGGGCTAAAGAGACAGAGGGACAAACCCGTACGATCAATGGTTTGAAAGAGGCGAACGAGTCCGCCCGCAACTCAATCATAGCTCAAAATGAGGCAATACGACAATCCGCTATATCAGCTAAGGTAGCGAGCAAGGCGTATAAGCTTCTTTCCGCGGCGGGTAATATTCTTGGTACAATGGGTCTAATATTTGTTATAGATAAGATAATATCAGGGTTCAATGATTTGGTAAACGCCGCTGAGATAGCTAAGGAAAAAGCTAACGGATTTATGAGCTCAATAAAGTCCTTTAACTCGGAAATGGCTGAAAATTCCAGTAAAATTTCTGAAATAAACAATAGATATGAGGAGTTGTCAAAAGGCGTAGGCGATTTAGGACAAAATTTATCTCTTACATCAGATGAGTACAAAGAGTACAAAAATTTAGTCTCACAAGTATCTGAAATTATGCCTAACCTTAACGTATTGTATAACGCTCAGGGCGAAAAAATAAAAGTCCTGACAGACAATATGATAGACTTAAACAAACAATACGCTTTATACAAACAGCAAACCGCTCAAAAGTTTCTAACCAAAGGTGACGATGATGGAAATACGGTTGACAATTATTTAGACAATATAAATCGTGAAACAACTACTTATAATCAAGATATGAATAGTATCTTTGGTTTTTTAAAGTACACTTTTACGACAATGGATATTTCAGATAACGTACTGACTCCTCAAGGTATAAAAGTTTTTTACACAGATTTGTTAAAGTTAAATCAGGAAGAAATGGAAAAAGAGTTTTCCACTCATAGAGGCCCTAATGTTTTTCTGGATATGTTTTCGTCTTCCATTAATAGAAGTAGAGATTTTTACATGGAGGCAATTTGTAATGAGTTAAACGTAGATAGTTCAGATATCGCGAATATGGATACGAAAGAATTTAACGCGTTTAAAGAGCAGCTTGCCGCGGGTCTTAAAGAAGCTGAAATACAGCTTGAACAACATTATACGGATTTAAAATTTCTTTTTCAACAATACGCCATTACCGCGAATGGCGAAAACGCGAACTGGAACAATTTGACCGAATCTGAGCAAAATAATTTAAACAACTTTTTTAACAGTTTATCAAGTTACGCTATTAACGCTCTTGATTTAAAAGATAAGGACGGAAATTTCGCAAAAACAAAAATAGCAGCGTTTGTTAATAATATAATTTCGGCTATAGACAACGAGTCCACAGGGGTATCGGAAGCTCTTAATAAACTGTTCACATTAAATCCTGACAGTATACCTTATCAAGAATATGAAAAGCAAGCCAAAGAGGCTATAAAAACAATAATCAAGAGTTTAAATTTAAGTGATGAGGGTAAAGAAAAAATAAAATTTCCGTTTCAGCAGCAGTTTGGATTAAGCTCAAACTTTAAATCAGATTCTTTAATATACTCAGATTCTTTAATAGATAAGGTGAAATATAAATTTAATAGTTTAAATAAAATTAAAAGATTAGATACTGAAAACGCGGAATTTCCTCCCGAACTTGAGAAAATTATTGAAAATTATAAAAAAAATTTTGAAATAATCAACCAATATATTGAAAATATAGAATTTCCTCCCGAAGTTAAAAAAATAATTGAAGATTATAAAAAAAAATTTGAGAAAAACGGTGAATGGATTGAAAACGCGGAATTTTCACCCGAACTTGAGAAAATTATTGAAAATTATAAAAAAAATTTTGGGGAAGTCGATGAATGGATTGAAACTTTAAATAAAAAGGATCTTGAAATTTTATATAATATTGAAGCGAAAGACAACTGGACTTTAGCGGATTTTAAAAAGGCTTTAGAAAACGCTAAAAAAGAAGCGGAGAAACCTATTAAGCCCCTATCTTTTAATGAGTCTTTAAAAGAGTTGGATAATTTTACGGACGGTTTTTCAAAGCTTGATAAAATTTACGCTGATGTTTACGACAAAGAGAGTTTTGATTTTGGAAGTCTTATTAGTAAGGATTTTATTGAGACGTTTGGAAAATATGAAAATGAATATGAAAAACTTGTAAATGTAATCTCGAAATCCCCCGACGATATTAACGCTTGTCAATCCGCTTTTGATAATCTTGTAAACGCTTGGTTCAATGGGGAGCAAATTTTCAAAAATCTTAACGAGGAAACCAAAAACGCCACTATAGCCTATTTAGAGCAAAACGGTGTTGTGAACGCCGCTGAAATTGTCACACAGAGACTCGCTGCCGCCACGGAAGAAGAAGCCTTAAAATCACAATTCGCGGCAGAAAACTCTTATGACTTAGCTGACGCCAGTTTTGAGACCGCTAAAAATTTTCTGGATAAAGCCTCCGCTTGCGATACGGCTAAACTTGAAATGGCAAAACTTGTCGCTGCTAATGCTGAGTTCAATAACACGGGGTTAAGTGTTCAGGATAAAATTAACGCCCTTGGAGACTTGGCCGAAGCCGCGAATCAAGCGGCGTTTTCGGTACAATTAGCCACAAAAACAAAAAATATAGAAAGTTCTTTTGATTACGCTGTAGCTAAATTTAAAGATAGAAGAGACGGAAACACAGAAGCGACAGACAGTCTTATGAAATCTGTGTATGATGAGGCTCTCGCTGATTTTCAAAAACTTACCTCTAATGATTTAAAACCTCCAAAATATACCGGCGGCTCGTCAACCAGAGCGGCGAGAGACAAAGCGGGCAAAAAAGGCTCCGGCGGCGGGTCAAAAAAAGAACACGAGACCAACGACGAGTATTACAATTACTATCAGGCGAGAGCTGACGATTTAAAAAACGGCGCTGAGGAGCTTGAGAAAGAGATTGAGGAAATAGGCGCCAAAATTGAGTACGCCTATAAAAAAGGCGATACAATATTAGCCGAGTCACTGAAAAAAGACCTTTCCGATAAACAGCGGGAATACAAGGATTATTTAGCTAAAAACGCTAAGGCTATACGTGATATGGCAAACAGCGAGATTCTTCCCATAGTTTATAAAATCGCCCCTGAGTTCGCTGGCAAAACTATCGATGAGTTTACCGACACGGAAAAACTTAAAGTCAAAGAGCGTCTCGATAATGAGATTTTAGCGAGAAAAAATAAGATAATCGACTTAGAAAACGCCGGTAAATCAAGTGATGGAAGCGCTAAAGTATCGGACAGTGAAGTCAAGTCGGCGGAGCGTCAGTTAAAAATTCTTGAGGAATTATACACCACTCTCGAGAATATTTACGATTTAGCGGGAAATAGCGCCGGACAAGGCGAATGGGCTAAAAAATTCCGAGAAACCATAGATAATGAGATTGATAAAATCAAAGATGATTTAGATAAAAACATAGACGAGCGTGAGTTTAAATTATCACTGTTTGAGGATATGGGCAATGACGGCGGGCAATTAAGCGTTTACCGTAAAATGTTACAGGATTATCATAGCGCCGCCGAGGAATACAGGGCGATGGGCGTCGAGGAAGATTCAGAGGCGATAAAAGAGACTCAGAAAGGTTACAGGGACGCCGCCAAAAATATTTTTGAGCTGTTAAACGATACCTTTGACAAATTCATGGACAAAAGAAATGATTTGTCCGATAACATTGAGTTTAAAATAGATAACCTCGGCGATAAAGAATACGGCCGCCATATCTCGCTTCTTGAGGATGAGATTGCCCTGCGGAAAGACAATATCGCCTATATAGTAAAAGAACGGAACCGCCTTTTAGAAGCGTACAAAAACAGTACGATAGCCGCCGACGAGTACGAGAAACGGCAGCGTTCCTTAAACGATTTGGAAAAAGAACAGGTTAAATCCCTTAAAGAATATTATGAGACAAAACGAGACATTATAATGTCCCAAATCGACGGCCAAATTGACAACATTACGGAAGCTACGGAAAAACAGACAAAAGCTATTGATAAACAAATTGACTCCCTTGAGAAAGAAAACGACGAGCTTAATAAACTGAAAGACTTGTACGACAAGGCTTATAAAGCGGTTCAAAAAATTGTGGATGACGAGACAGACGCTCTTGACAAGCTCAAGGAACAGGAAGAGGAATATTGGAACGCTAAACTCGACGCCTTAGAAAAAATGAACGAGGAGACAAAACGCGGAATAGAGCTGACCGAGAAAAAACAGGCGGTGGAAAAAGCGGGACAAAAAACGGCTCTGGTATATCATGAGGATAAAGGCTGGACATATGAGGCCAATCCAAACGAGCTGTCCGAGGCCCAGCGAGACCTTGACCAGTGGCTTATTGACGATCAGTTTAACCAAGCGAAAAAATCCATTGAGGAACAAAAAGAAGCCGTTCTCAAATCTATTGATGAGCAAATCGAGGGCTGGAATAATTATCTTGAGTTATGGGGAGACGCCGCTGACGCTTTTGAGGAGGAAGCCAACGACGCCGCGGCTAAAGCGGTAATAGGCCTTAATTATTCCTCACAGGTTTTAGCCCAAAACACGGGTATCGTTTCCAAATATGAGAAAGAATACACTGACATTCTCAGAAAAATAGGCGATGAGACGTCAGGCGGGATAGCCAAGCAAATCAATGATTTGGAAAAACAGAGAGAGGCCATAGAGGAAAATTCCGACGCCGTGACCGAGGCGCTTGAAAATGAGAAAAAGGTCTGGGAGGAATTATTCTCACAGGGAATGATTGAGAATGTTGACGCCTTTGTGTCTCATTTAGAGGAAAAACTCAATCTCGTCATAGGCTCAGTTCAAGGAGCGAGAGAGCTGATTCAAGCGTTCTCAAATGACATGAGAGATTTTGTTCCCCACGCCTCAGAACTTATACCATATAACGATGAGGATATAATAACAATAAAACAAATGTACCAAAACAGCGGGCAATGGGCTAAATCAAACTCTCAAAAAAGCAAAGACCAGCTTTTCGCCCGAAACGAGGAACTATCCAAACAGTTAAGTTTCAGCGTACGGTTCGACTCTCACACGGGAGCTTGGCTTGACGATAACGGCAATAATATTTACGGCAGGCTGTCGGAAAATAACGATACCGCCCAGCGAAACACGGAAGCGGAAACAGAGAACACTTATACGATAGAGGGAAACACAAAAGCGTCGGAAAACAACACAAAATTTCTCAAATCGTCAGTCAGTCAGAATAAAAAATTAACTTCCGTAATCGAGAAAACGACAGACACCATAGAGGATTTGACAGACTCTGTGGACAGCTTGTCAAAAAACTCAGGCTCCTTAGACAGAGAAAACAATACCGAAAACTCAAATGGAAATAACAGCCAAACTGGCAGCTCTTTACCGTCAAGCTCAACCGGCTCACCCTATACTTATTCCGCTGAACTTGGGGGAGCGGACATAGACACGGCAAAAAAATGGTTCGAGGATAAACACAAAACTTATCCCGGTTCTAAAATTACAGTCGTTGGAGGCGGTGTTTCCTCCCTATCCTCCGAGCTAATATCAGAACTTGGGTTAAAAAACGGGGATTTGGCCGTAGTCGGCAAAAGACTGTACTATATCACGTCAAACGGATATAATAAAATCACCGACTCCCTTGTAAACAAATACGCCAAAGGCTGTGAGTATATCCCCTACTCCCAGACCGCCGTTGTTGATGAGGAAGGCGACGGAACCGAGCTTCTCGTTCACAAGGACATGAAAGGCAGACCTAAATATCTTGAGCGGGGAAGCGAGGTCGTCTCGGCGGGGCATACCCGAAGCCTTACAAGTTTATTGGAGGATATAGGAAACTCAAACGTGATAAACGCTTTAAGAGATATAAGCGGACAATATAACCCTATTAAACGAATAGCGGACAGTTTCACGAAAGCGCCCGATTATATAATGGGAAATAATCAAAACACAAGCACGGTAAACAATAATTATATAGATAAGGTTGTTCTGGAACAAGTCAATAATGTTGACGATATGTTTAGGGGATTAACCAATATGGCAATGCAGCGGGCGCATAAAAGAGTGTAAATCTCTTTTAAAATATATAGTAAGGTTTTCAGGTTACATACGAAAACCTTACTATATAAACTTTAACTAAAACGGAGGCAGTAAATGACAAACATACAGCGGCAGCTATTGGAAACTATTGATATTTTAATAGAAAAAAGAATAAACAGCTTAAAATTCGACAAAACGGTTAAAGGCACAATAACAAAAAAATTAGGGGGTAATTATTATGAGGTAAATATATCCGGCATTACCCACACTCTCAAATACGATAATGAGAATTTACGTGAATTTTCTTCCGTATACGTTCTTATCCCGAATAATGATTATAAAAATATTTTTATTTTGTGCCCATGTTAAAATATAGCGATTAAAAATACCTATCAGAGCAGATAGGTATTTTTTTATAAAAAAGTGACAAAAAAGAGGTGATAAATTGAGCAAAGTAACGTTACACGAGATAAAAACTTTTGACGTAAACAACGGCTATACTTTTACGTTTGACTACAGCGGAGCGGAACACACGGACGGAAATATTTTAAGAATATACAAACTTACGGAACAGGAAAATCCTATAATAACACAAAAGCAATTCAGCGAAAAATCAAACTCACTCTCAAAAACAACGGCTGACATGTATAAAATGACAAACGGGAATATATATCTTGCCACAATTACCATGTGTGACGGCGATAAGGAAATCACAGGGTCATGTTCCGATAAACAGCGGTTTTTCTGTTTCACAACCCCTACTCTGTCTTTTAAAAACGCCGAGATGTTTTCCCAGCCTATTAAAAGCTCAAGTTTTATAGTCGAGCTTGATTTCACTTATGATAAAACCGGTTCCTATCAGGACGAGCTAAACGAGTATAAAGTAGCGGTATACCCTTACGCCGACGATGTAAACCAGTTTCAAATATATGAGACAAAAAGAGCCTACGCCGCGGATTTAAACAATTTGACAGCGTATATAACAGACCTTGAGACCAATATCGAGAAAGGGAAAACTTATTATCTTAAAGCCATAGGCACAACCAAACACGGCGTAAGCGTAGAGTCTGAGTTATTAAGAGTTGACGTGTTAAACACCACTCAATATGTGAAAACAGCGTTTAACGCCAACGTACAGGACGATATGTCCGCTGTGTGTCTGTCCTCCAATTTAATTAACATTGAGGGTGAAAGCGATGGCGATGTTTATTTTGAGAACGGTAAAGTTATTATCGGCGAAAACGGCAAAGTATACTTTAAAAAAGATATAAGCGTAGAAAGTGTCGAGCACTCCGTTTTTAACAAAAAGAAAGGCGGCAATTTTATGTTAAGCGTGAGATTTTCGAATTTCCCTATTGACTCCGATATATTGATTTTAAAAAACAAAAATGAGAGCGGTATAATTACTTTAAGTTCCGTAAGCAATAAGATTCACTCATTCTATGGAACTGAGAGAGACCCAGCCCCAAGCGGAATAGGTATTTTAAAATTGACCGCCGCTGACAATATTGGAAAAAACGTGATAAGAAGCGAGGCTATGAGTTTAAATTATATGGCTGATAATATTTGCGGGGTTGAGCTTCTTGTAATTATTGAGCGTATAAAGGGAGCTTACAATTTAAAGGCTAAAATAATATAGAGAGGAGGCTGTTAAATGCTATTTTTAGGCAATATAGGTGATATTTTAAAAACTGACGTAAACGCCGCGGATAACTTGAGCTCCGCTTTAAAAACCTTAGCCCTTATGACCTCAAATACCGTTTTGGTCTCAGAATGTAAGGATATAAACTATGTACAGTTAAATCAAGGCGTATACGATGAGATTGATTTAGAGGTATATGACGAGAAATCAACGAAAGATGATATTGACGAATACTCATTCCCCGCGATATGGAATAAATATGTGGTTTTTCACGCCGACTTCAGCAATCACAACCTTGCCGCCGGAAACTTTGATTATATGATCGGCGAGGTAAAAAGCGTGATAGTAAAGAAACGCCCTGCGAACAGCGTGGAGCCATGGCTTCCTGTTTTTGAGAAAAAAATATACTCTGAGACAGACTCCAATGAGTTTAATTTTGTGTTTATGGATTATCTCGTGAGAAACAGACGTGAGTATGAGTATAAACTCGTTCCGATTTTAACCGGCGGCATGGAGGGATTTCCCATTTACGCCGCTTATGAGGATGAAAACCATAAAGCCGTGGATTTTGACGGGGTATTCATATGCGAACCAAACAGTGTATACTCAACTATTTTGGATGTTGAGGTGACGGCTCAGAAAAACAAACCGTCGTCTGTAATAACCACAATAGGAAAAAAATACCCCTATGTTCTCTGCGGAACGGAAAATAATTATTACACGGGAACAGTGAGGGGTTTATTCGCCCCATCACTCAAAAAATATGACTGGGACTTTGAGGATTCATGGAATTTCAGGGAAAAGTTTAACGAGTTCCTTTTAGACGGCAAAGTTAAGCTGTTAAAGTATCACGACGGCAGAATGTGGCTTACAAACATCTATGATAACGTCACAAACGATAGGGAGGAACACGATTATAAAATAATAACATCTTTTAATTGGGCTGAGATTGGCGACGTGACAGATGTGTACTCTCTATATGACAACGGATTTATCTCATATAACCCATATACCAAAACACCGGAAATCACAGACGACTATGATTACGGTAAAGTTATTTACGCGGGACAAGTCACCGACATAAACGGAAACAAAATCGCGCCGGCGGATATAAAACTCTATGACAGCGCCGGAAATGTAATTAACACAACTTCCGCCAATAGCATGGGGCGGTTTTCTTTCAGCGGGTTAAGAGACGGAGAGTATAACATATCTGTCACGGCGGCGGGATATGCGCCCGCTTTCACAAATTTAAGCGTAGATGGTCATAAACCTATGGGCGCCAATCGTATTATTCTCACTGAGATAAAAGACAATGAGAGTGCACAGCCCGATAACAGTGAATATGATACTCTGTGGAAAGTTTTGCGCTCAGCGGGCAACGATGATTTTGACAAAGATGATATTTACGACAACGCGACTACGCCAAGTTCACTGATAAACACAAATACCGTCAACTCAGAAGTTGTCCTGCTATCAGATTTCACGGTCAAAAAAGGAGATACTGTAACCGTTTTTATTAAGGGAACTTATAATAAAGAGGATGTCCCCGACGAGATTTTAAACACAGCGGGGCACCCCTGTCTTGAGGCGGCGGCTTATACCGGAACAGGCCCTTTTGAGGACGGGTATGACGGGGAAAATATCAACCATATCTGCTCTTCTCAAATTACGTTAAAAACTAACGGTACGGAAACTTCTTTCTCAAAAACAACCACATCCGACTCCGCCATATCCGGAAATTTAAAACTCTCGTTATTCGCCGAGGAGTTCGATAACCAAGGATATAACCTGTATTCTGAAATCACAGGCGTTCTTGTGGCGGTAAACGGGAAAAATATATTTAAAATGGGGTGATTTAATGTACAAGCCCACAAGGGAGGATATGGAACTCCCTTTTCAGGGGTATATAGAGTCAAAAATAAAAATAGAGCTTCTTGACTATAATTTCAAAACTATAGCCACCCTTCAGGACGCTTTAATAAGCGACAGCTGTTCTATCGACGCCGATTCCGATATACGCAGAACATATGAGGGAACGTTTTATTTGAAAGACCCTACCTTTTTTATTGGTGAAAACAAAAAAATATGGACTGATAAATATATACGGGTATGGCGCGGTAAAAAAAACAACAAAACGGGAAAAACTGTCTGGTACAACATAGGCGTGTATCTGTTTAACGATACTTCCTACACATATGATGAGACAAAAAAACAGCTCACCATAAGCTGTGTTGATTTAATGTCTAGGCTGAATAACACAATAAGCGGTCAAATCGCCGGGACTTTCAGCTTTCAAATTCCCCATGAGCAAACGGTAATAGAGGAAGTTAAGAGATACGGAGGGGTACAAACAGTAAAAAACAAAGGCTCCGTGATAAACACCCGTATATCTATAGGGACAAGTTTATCATTCTCTCTTATATCCCCCCATACGTCCCGTCATGATTATTATAAACTTCTGCAAATAGAGATTCGCGTAAAAGGCGTTTCCGTGTATGACACAAACTGGAACACAGTGACAGACGACAATATGAGACTTCGGCTGTCAATAGATGACTCCGTTAAAACCAGTGATATTGACGATAAAAACGAGACGGCTTTTACAATAGACAGCGCGAAAGAAAATCAAACACTGTCAATAGGATTTTTGCAGAACGTGTCTATTACAAGAATATCTATTTATTTTAAGTATATAGAAACGGAAAGCCCAATTACTATTGAGGGTACTTTAACCCAGCCCGCTAAGTTTAACGAGGTTATACACTGGGGTTTCAGCGACTCAAGTTTTCTTGGGGAATGTCCTGTCCCCGATTATATGATTGCAGGAAACAGCACAGAAATAATCAGACAAGAAATCAAGGACAAAACGTCAAACGAGAAAAAATATAACACCCTGACAATCAACACAGGCGAGAGAACCGTCACGGATACCGTCACAAAACCCACAAGCTGGTATAACACGGTTATTGATACGATAAAAAAATCCAGCGTCGTCAGCGATTATATCGTGGAGTATACCGACGCCGTTATCCCGTATGACTTAGAGTTTCAGACGGGAGCGTCCATATATGACATTTTGAGGGAGCTTGTGGATTTAATGGTTAATTGGGAAATGTTTTTCGACACCCGCGGAACGCTTCGTATTCAGCCAATCCCAACTCTTTACGAGGATGATGTGTTATTAGACGGGGAGTACCTCAAACCCCTAATAATATCCGAGACAAACAAAGACTCATTCTCTAATGTGAGAAACATAACGGAAATTTGGGGATCGTCTTTAGACGCCTCTTATTACACCGATAAGTGCGAAAGGACAGAGACCGGATATACTATAACCTTTGACGACTTGCTTTTTACCGATGAGAGAAAAATATCAAATAACACAATATTAGCCGTTAAAATAGATAAACCCAATATGGAAAACCCTCAAATAACGATTGTCGGTAAATATAACGACGTGACAGCGGAAAACCCTAATCAAGAAACCGTGACTCTCTCCCCTATCCCTCTGTACACGTCGTCAGGAGATTTTTTTGACAAAAATTTGTTAAAAGAGAATATAACATATTGTATTAAATATTACAAAGGAAAACTTTATTATTTAGGACAGTTTCAAGTTCATGGAATGTGTATTGAGACAATAAAAGAACCAAGCGGCGAGGATAAAAACAAGCTCTCGGAAAAATATAACTGCCAAAATATATATTATTCCGTTGAGCCCAGCTCTCCTTACTGCGTTGAGAAAATAGGAGAGAGAATACAAGTATTAAGCGGAGACGATTATGACAACATATACTCCGATGAGTTAGCCGTCGAGAGAGCTAAATGGGAAAATTGGAAAAAAACCCGCAGACAGGAGACTATCAGTATAGATATGATAGATATACCTTGGCTTGACGTAAACCAAAAAATTGAGTACACAAGCCATATTGACGGTAAAACCGGTCAGTATATAGTAAAAAGCGTAACCAGCGGCACATCGGAAGGAATCATGTCTGTTGAGCTTATGAAATTTTACCCGTTATACATCCTTGACGCCAAGCGATACGAGGCTGTAACGGAGTTAAAAGAGTATAGGAAAATCCTTACCGAAAAATACATCTATTCAGAAAACAATTTTAATCTGCTTGAAAAACACGTATCTGACGGGACAGCGGAAATATACGCCGCCGACAGCACTGATGACGTGAAAACACTTCTTGTCAGTTACAAGAAAAAACTTAACAATATCGATAGAGAAAATTAAAAAAAAGAAAGAAAGGTGATATTTATTGAGTTTTGAGTATTCAACATTTCCCAAAAGTTTGGATTATCCTAACGACAGTACGGCCTATCTGTCGGATTTAACCGCCGACGACTGGATGAAAATAAGAGACTACAATCAGGCGCTTATTGACGGCAGGGTCAGCGACTTCGACGCGATATTAGAAAAACTTGACGGCAGACATATCACGGCTAAAGATATTAATAAAATCATAGACTGTATACGCGCTATAGAGACAGCGTATTTTAATAACACGGTCAAAAATAACGAGATTATCTCAAACGGCGATTTCAATGATATGAAAACCCCTGGTATTTACACAATGAGAGCGTCCTCAGCAAACAGTCCAGCCAGTGAGGGGAAATATTACGGTTTAATTGTATTAAAATCAGACACGGTAAATTTTATTGAGCAAATAGCGTTCAGGGAAAGCCGTTATGACGTATACATAAGATATTTAAACAACTCCGGCTGGGGTGAGTGGCGAAAAATAAACGACGGCGGAAACGCCGATACGGTTGACGGGAAACACGCCTCTGACTTCGCGGAGGCGGAGCACAGTCATGATAACTATTTGCCTTTAAGCGGAGGAACTATCAGCGACAGTGAGGAACATATAAACATTACGCCGTGGGGAATACAAGGAAACAATAATTCTGAGATATATAATTTTTACAGTGTGTCCGCCCAAAAAGTAAACGCCAGTGAGATTAATGAAAACGGTAAAGCACTCCCTGATAAATATTCTGAGAAAGAGCATACCCATACTATAGACCAAATAACGGATTTCACTCCGGACTCAATTATAAACAGTTCCGACTTTACAAAATACGAGATATTCACAAATCTTGAGGAATTATCTGAAACAATGTATGATGGACTTTTTTACATAAGTGATTCACAGATTACGGGAATATCCCTGAAATCGGGACAAGAAACCGATATGCAGCCCGATAAGACAGTTTATTGGGACGTTTATACAAGAATTTATTTTGATAACAGCGGAAACATGTATGTCGCTGTAGATAAACACGATGACGAGACGGATTTTTGGCTGAGAAAATTTCTAAAAACATTTTCCCCTAATTCCTCTGACAGCCATACCCACACCAGAAGTCAAATAACCGACTTTCCGACAAGCCTTCCCGCTAATGGCGGTAACGCTGATACTATAGCGGGAATAGGAATAGACGGCATACAGACAAAACAAACAGGAATATCTTCTTACACGGACTGGAACGACATTGTTGAGCCTGGGTTTCATAAGTTAATGGAACGGGGCACGGAAAATTCGCCTGACGGCGGGGACTGGTTTTTCCCTATAGTGTTCGCCTACAGCTCAAGCGGTATTACTCAATTAGCGGCAGCTTATAGGTATGACTGGATATATATGAGGCATAAAAAGACATTGGAAAACGGGACAATAGGCTGGACAGAGTGGCGAAAAATAAACGACGGCGGAAACGCCGATACCATATCGGGAAAAGGTATAAACGCTATTCAAACAAGGGATTCCGGCTATTGCTTTTATAATCAAAATAAAGATTGGAATGACCTTACAGATACTGGGTATTACGGGCTTATGCACTCCACATCAACGGCTCTTCATAATCCCGTGAACGGCAAGTTTTTTTATCCTATGGTCTTTAAATACGCCGCCGATTCTTTAACACAGCTTGCCATACCTCATTCGGCGGGAGAGAATAAAGACTTCGGTGAGATATACATACGCTCAAAGAACTCATCTAACGGGTGGAGCGGCTGGAAAAGTGTAGGAGGAAACGGCTGTATAAGAACTGTTTCATTTACAGCGCCAACAGGAAGCAACTGGTATAGAATAATCACAAATGACGGAGACATATGTTCAGGAATATTTACTATTTCCGGAGGAGTTTCAAATTATTCATCTGCTACGGTTTTCTCCGCGTCTCAATGTTATAATGGAACTGTCACGGGCACAGCTAAATTAGTTAAATTATCTCACGCGGCGTTTAACTCGTTTATAACAAAAATAAGATTAGTTAAACCAAGTACTGATAATTATTATATAGATATATACGCGTCTAATTCTGGAACGGCTAATCTAAAAGTAACTTTTAATGGAATTGGATGGAAAATCTTAGATAATATAACTACAGCGAACGCTTCCGCTGGATTTTCATATTCTGAGGAGATTACATTATAAAATAAATTGGAGGTATATTTTATGAAAAGATACTATGTACAAAACGGAAAAATCGTTATTAATAAATACGCTGTCAGGTATGAGCGTACAATTAATAACGTGAATTCAGAAACAGAGTCGAAAGTTTTACATTATGTGGCTGACGATATGGAACTAAACGGGCTTACGGGGGAACTTGACAGGAACGGAACCGATTATACGGTTACAAATCTTGATACGGAGGATATTTTGAGATATGATGGAATGCCTGCCGCCTCAGAGGAAGAGGCGAGACGGCTTATAGAACCAGCTCT
>CAJTVH010000026.1 GCA_910579745.1 uncultured Clostridia bacterium
TTTTTATACCAACGCCCATTTCATTAGCTATAATATTTGAAAGCGTAGTTTTTCCAAGACCAGGAGGACCATATAATAAAACATGGTCAAGGGTTTCTTTTCTATTTTTAGCCGCCTCAATATAAACGCTCATATTCCTTTTTACTTTTTCTTGCCCTATATAAGTATCAAGGGTTTGAGGTCTGAGCTTTGGCTCAATTTCAATATCTTCATTTCTTAAGTTTGTTTCAATAATTCGTTTGTTAATTTTAATTCACCTGCCATTTTAACGCGCCGATAATTTTTTAAGAGCGATTTTAATAATTTCAGAGGAACTTAAGGAAGCGTCATCGATTTCCGCAACGGTTTTAATCGTTTCGCTTCTGCCGAAACCAAGAGCTAAAAGAGCGTCTACGGCGTCTTGTTTCTCTGAATCTATATTTTTTACATTAGAAATGTTAATATCAGATAAACCAACAAAATTATTTGAGTATTCAAAAGCGTCAAGCTTATCTTTAAGCTCAAGAACAATTCTTTGAGCTGTTTTTTTTCCTATCCCCTGTCCTTTCGATAAAGAGGTTATATCATCTGTTATAATCGCTAAAGTTATTTTAGAAGGTTCCATAGAAGACAAAAGAGATAACGCGCTTTTCGGGCCTACGCCGGAAACAGAAATAAGTTTGTTGAAAATATCAAGTTCTTCCATTGATAAAAAACCAAAAAGGTCGATGCCATCTTCCCTAACATTCATATAAGTAAATATTTTGATAATTTTATCGTTGACAGAAAGTTTGGTTCTTGTATTTTCAGAAATTCGTATATTATATCCTATTCCGTTATTTTCAATAACAATACGATTTTCATAAATAAAAGTAATAGTACCTTTAATATAGCTTATCAAATTACAAACTCTCCTTTATAAAATAAATGAGTTTTAAAAATAATTTATACATTAGCAATATAATAGATTGTGAAATATATTTAATTATACTATAAATTATCATAAATTAAAAGCTATAAATAATATTTTTTTATATGAAAAAATATTTGTAAATCTCGATATCAAATCACATATAACAATTAATTAAAGAAGGTGTTATTTTGAAATATTATATGAGTAAATATTGGGAAATGATGAATTCAGATGATCCTGATGTGTGATAAAGGAGATATTGGATGTATTGAAAATACCGAGCGTTATATGGCTTATTTTGAGACTATTAAAGAGAATCTTCCTAAAGGATTTTTAAGAATATTTGATAAAAATGATTGGTTTCATGATTTTTCAATAGAAAACATTGAGATAATGAATACAGGAAAATATTCTTCTATAATTAAATTTATAACTAATCGGGGTAATATTTTATATGAACTTACGTTTAAAGGAGTAAAAAGTTTTTTTGTAAATATAACGTGAGTTCGATGAAAAATAAAAGTCCATAAAGTTATTCTGTGGTATAATAAATTTGCGAAAAAAAACATACCAAAGGAGAATAAATCTATGGACGAATTAATTATATCAGTATTTTATGAAGGTGACAACTTTTGTAAAGAATTTAATGATTATTTAGAAAATAATAGTTTACCCGCAAATGGCAGAGAAGTATCATTAAAGCCAAACAGTTTCCTTTCATTAAGTGAGATTATGACAATATATATTGTATTTCATCTATCTGGATATAGAACATTTAAGAGCTTTTATATTCAATTTATTTCTAAATGGTACAAAAGCTTCTTTCCTCATCTTGTAAGTTACAATCGGTTTGTATAGCTTATGCCAAATGCCGCTTTGCCAATGACATTTTTTGTATACTCCCAAAGAGTCCCATACGGAGGAATTAGTTTTGTTGATTCAATAACTCTGGACGTATGCGACAGTCATAGAATCCGACAGCACAAGGTTTTTAAAGAAATCGCTCAGAGAGGAAAAAGATCTACAGGATGGTTCTATGGATTTAAACTCCATCTTACAATTAATGACCGCGGGGAAATTTTGAGTTTTTATCTGACTGCCGGAAATGTTGATGACAGAAATCCGAAAGTAATGGGGCATCTTACAAAAGATATGTTTGGAAAACTGTTTGCGGGCAAAAGCTATATTTCTCAGAAACTGTTTGGAAATCTTTAGAACAAAGGTATTCAGCTGATAACAAAGCAAAAAAGGAACGCAAAAAAGAAAGGGCTTATGGAATTTTCTGACAGACTTCTTCTCAGAAAAAGATCCATAATAGAATCCGTGAATGATTTTTTAAAGAATATTTGTCAGATTGAACATTCAAGGCACAGAAGCTGTCGTAATTTTATAGTTAATCTGATATCAGGTCTTGCCGCTTACTCTTTTTTACCAAAGAAGCCATTATTACATCTTATATGTAATACTATTTCTGCTTAATAATTTCATAGATATTTTTATTTAGTGTTTTTGGTAAGGAGTTTTCAAATTTAGAATTTGGCAACTTATTACCGTAGTGCGCCAAAAATTCTATTACATTTTTCTTCTTTTCTGTCGAACTCACGTTAAATTTATAACGCTCACAGGGACGTTACTGGACTTACGGACAGCGCCGGAAATATAGTGAGGGAATATGAGTACGATGCTTTCGGCACGTAGGTGAATAAGGATAAGAACGACACGAACCCATTTAGGTACTGCGGTTAATATTACGATGAGGAGACGGAAAGTATTTACCTAAGGGTGAGTCCGGGTATGAGAAGGTTTACGAGCGAGGATTTGGCGAGGGACGGGCTTAACTGGTATATTTATGCTAATAATAATCCTGTTATGTTTAATGATCCGACAGGAAAGGCAACCTGGTTTATTCATGGTACTTGGTCAGACAGCTCTACATGGACAGAAGAGTTTAAAGATTATTATAAAAATGAAATTTTTCCAGGTGAAGCTGTTGAAGCACATAATTGGTCTGGTGATCTTAGCGACTCTTCACGTAGGAAATACGCAAATTTATTTTCTAAGGATTTAGATAGTGTTTACACAAGTTATATGATATAATAGAATCAACAAAATTAAAGATGGTTCTATTATGGAAAACTTAAAGCATAGACACGATATAACAGATGAAGTATGGGTTATTATTGAACCCTTATTACCCGGTCAAAAAGGTCAATGGGGTTGGTATAGCCAAAGATAACAGAAAGTTTATAAACGCTGTTTTTTGGATTTTGCGTACAGGAGCTCCATGTAGTGATTTACCGCCGTTTTATGGGAAGTGGGGAACATATCAGCGTTTCCGTCGTTGGAGAGATAAAGGTATATGGGAGAAAATTTTGGAAGCGCTTATTGACGAACCTGATTATGAATGGCTTATGATTGATGCAAGTCATTGCAAGGTGTATCCTCACGCGGCAGGTGCTCAGGGAGATAATCAGGATATGAGTCGAACAAAAGGGTGCTTAATACCAAAATTCACCTTGCCGTGGATTCATCTGGTATGCCAGTCAGAGTTATCTTTTGTATAGCTTGTAAACAGAGAAATTGAAAATATATAACGAAAAATTTTTTATTTATATATTAATATAAATGGTATTTAGTAATTAGGTAGAAAAATATGGTTTAACTATTGACTTAAAGCTATTATTGATGTTAAACTATATTTATGAGTATTTATAAATATAGTTTTTATTATTACGCTATAAATTTTAGTTATATTTTATTTTTGGTAATTTTTTTAATGTGCTTTTTTGTGAAAAATATTAAAATTTTTATGTTGTTAAAAAAGATTTGTTAAAAAGTTGATTTATTCTACAAAATACTATAAAATTTATAAATAGTGTTAAAAAATGATAGAAAGGGGGGGATATTAATTCCCTCTTTTTTTAAAAGGAAATGAGATGTTATGACTTTAAGGGAGTTTTTTGAGAAGAATGATAAAGTAGCAATTGGTTTTTCGGGAGGAGTTGATTCATCATATCTTTTGTATGCCGCTAAAAAATATGACATAGATATAAAGGCGTATTATGTCAAAACTCAATTTCAGCCTGAGTTTGAATTTAATGACGCGATGAAACTAGCCAAAAATATAGGCGCTGATTTAGAAATAATAGTATTAGACATATTAAAATATGGAGATATAAAAAGTAACCCGAGTAATAGATGTTATTATTGTAAAAATAAGATTTTTACTTATATAAAAGAAAGAGCTATTCAAGATGGATATACTATGATTATTGATGGAACAAACGCTTCTGATGATATAAATACTCGGCCCGGGTTTAAGGCTTTGCATGAACTTGAGATAGAATCTCCTTTAAGAGAGTGTGGGATTACAAAAGAGGATGTACGTGAACTTTCAAAAAAAGCGGGATTGTTTACTTGGGATAAAGCGGCTTATTCTTGCCTTGCGACACGTATTTATACGGGAAATAATATAACAGAGGAGAAGCTTAGAAAAATAGAAAAATCAGAGAAAATTTTATTTGACATGGGTTTTTCTGATTTTAGAGTAAGAATGTATTATGATATTGCTAAATTACAGTTTAGAGAAAGTGAGTTTGAGATGTTTTTTAATTTGAGGTCAAAGATTTTACGTAAATTAGAACCTTTTTTTGATGATATACTGTTTGATTTGAAAGGAAGGTAGATATGGATAAATTTGATATGAAAAAGCTTTTACAAGATGTCGCGTCGGGTGAAATCAGTCCAGAAGCGGCGGAACTTAAATTAAAAATTAAGCCTTTTGAGGAGCTTGGTTTCGCTAAACCTGATTATCACAGAGGAATCAGGCAGGGGATTCCAGAGGTTATATACGGCGAGGGGAAAACTCCAGAACAAATTGTGAAAATTTCAAAAGCATTGTTAGAAAAAGGTCAAAAAACTGTTTTGATAACAAGATTGTCTTATGATGCCGCTAATTATGTTAAGAATTATACAAAACTTAAATATTATGAGGAAAGCAGAATAGGAATTATCGGGGAAATACCGAAATCTAATACTAAAGGTATAATACTTGTTATAACAGGCGGTACAAGCGATATGCCTGTCGCTGAAGAGGCGTCTCTTACATGCGAGGTATTGGGAAATAAAGTTAAAAGGATTTATGATGCTGGAGTAGCGGGAATACATAGACTATTTGCTTATTCAGAAGATATTATGAAAGCCAAAGTTATTATAGCTATTGCTGGTATGGAGGGGGCTTTAGCGAGCGTGGTTGGTGGTTTGGCAGATTGCCCTGTTATCGCTGTGCCTACAAGTGTTGGCTATGGGGCTTCTTTTGGCGGGTTGTCCTCTCTTTTGTCAATGCTTAATTCCTGTGCGAGTGGTGTAAGTGTTGTTAATATTGATAATGGTTTTGGCGCCGGTTATTTGGCGAGTATGATTAATCATATAGGAGGAAATTAAAAGAATATGAAAACGATTTATTTGGAATGCAATATGGGTGCGTCAGGAGATATGCTTATGTCAGCTTTTTTAGAGCTTCATGAAAATCCTGATAAATTTATAGAAAAACTTAATTCTCTCGGTATTCCTAAAATACGATTTAAAAAGGAAGTAGAAAAGAAGTGCGGAATAATGGGTACGCATATAAACGTTATGGTAGACGGAATAGAGGAAACGGAGCGTATTCATAAGCACAATATTCATAGTGAGCATCATCATAGTGATTTAAAACATATTGAGCATATTATTGAACATTTAAATTTATCTAAAAAGGTTAAAAATGATGTTATTTCAGTTTATAAGATTATAGCGGAAGCAGAAAGCAGTGTGCATGGCTGTTCTATTGAGAACATTCACTTTCACGAGGTCGGCACAATGGACGCTATTGCCGATATTGTAGGAGTATGCTCTCTTATCAATGAGTTAAATGTAGAAAAAATTATCGCTTCTTCCGTAAATACTGGAAGAGGGCAAGTTAAATGTGCTCATGGCGTACTTCCTGTACCGGCTCCGGCTACGGCTTATATATTGAAAGGTATTCCAATATATTCAAATAATATTAAAAGTGAGTTATGTACTCCTACGGGGGCAGCTCTTTTAAAATATTTTGTTTCGGAGTTTGATGAAATGCCGATTATGAGAGTTTTAAAAATAGGTTATGGTTTTGGAACTAAGGATTTTGAGGAAGTTAATTGTGTTAGAGCATTTTTAGGAGAAACGGGGAATGCGGATGAGAAAATCACGGAGCTTATATGTAATCTTGACGATATGACAGGAGAGGGAATAGGGTTTGCTATAAACAGGCTTTTTAACGCGGGTGCTTTAGAGGTATTTACATCTTCAATAATGATGAAAAAAAATAGACCCGCTGTTATGCTTACTTGTGTTTGCAGGGAAGCTCAAAGAGAAGAAATGCTTAGACTTATATTTAAGCACACTTCTACAATAGGAATAAGAGAAAATGTTTTAAACAGATATGTTTTGGACAAAACTGAGAAAATAGTCTCTACGGAATATGGTGATGTAAGAGTAAAGGAATCTAAAGGATATGGGGTAGTGAAAACGAAAGCTGAATATGATGATTTAGAAAAAATAGCCTTAGAAAATAATATAACTATATCCGATATACAAATAAAGAATGTATTATTATGATTGTCAATATATTCCGATTATAACAAGCTCTTTAAAATAAAGAGAAATTTAGAAAAAATATTTTACATGGGTAAAGTAGCAAAATTTTTGAGGGAAAAGCTATTTAGGAAATTTTTGTGGTATATTTAAAACTAAAATTCACATAAAAATTATGAGAAATAAAGCGAAATTGAGGCGTTTTTGTTTTTTATAATTTTTTGGATATTTTTTATATATTTAATAATTTATAATAGTTTTCAAATACTCTACAGTAAATTTTTATTTCCTTAATTTATATTGGAATTGTTCTAGAGCGTATCTGAAAACTAAAATACGCACAAAAAATTATAAAAAATAAAACGAAACAGAAAGGCTTTTCTGTTTAATTGAATCGTTTTCGCTTATTTTTTAATAATTTCTTGTGCGTATTTTAGTTTTCAGATACGTCCTAATTAAGAGAGAAGTTATATACACGTTTATTGTATGTTTATCATCTGATATAGAAATTTTATAAATACACAGAATATTTTTTAAAACTTTATAGTAATAAAAACATTTCTTCCGGAATAACTTATAAAAGAAAAGATAAATTGAAGAAAACGCCGACTTATTTGTAAGTAAGACAATTTCTGAGACTTTAAGCTGGTATTTTCTAAAAAATAAACTTCGGAAGGAGCAAAACAATATGCAGTATGAATTAAAAGATAACAATATAATTAATTTGAGAGGAAAAATACTTTCCGAGTGCGAATTTGACCACGAGGTGTATGGAGAAGGTTTTTATACTTTTTTTATAAAAACAAATCGTTTAAGTGATTCTGTTGATATACTTCCTGTAACAATATCGGAAAGACTTATAAACTCAAATATTTTACAGCCTGGAAACTTTGTTGAGATTTTAGGACAAATTCGTTCATATAATGGTTTTTCCGATAATAAAAATAAGCTTATTTTAACTGTTTTTGTACGTGATATAAAACAATTATCAGAGACTCAAAATAAAAATCCAAATCAGGTTACTCTAAATGGTTATATATGTAAAAAGCCTATATATAGAACAACTCCTTTTGGAAGAGAAATTACGGATATTCTTCTCGCTGTGAATCGAGCCTATAATAAATCTGACTATATACCATGTATATCGTGGGGAAGAAACGCTATATTCGCCAATAAATTAAATGTTGGGGAAAATTTATTGATTTCAGGAAGAATGCAGAGCAGAATATATCAAAAAAAGCTTGAAAACGGTGATTTGGCGGAAAAAACCGCTTATGAGGTTTCAATATCAAAGATAGAGGTTCTTTCTAAGAAAAATAGCGCTGATGAGTAAAAGTACATAAGTTTATATGTTTTGTGAAAATTAAAGAGATGTATATAAATATTTTATAAATTTTCCTAAAATAGAATCTATTTTTTACCCTTAAGAATATTTTAAAAGTCCTAAAATAAATCCGTTTTAGATTTATTTTTTGTGCAAAGATGAGGCGTAAATTTATAAATAAAAATTTTTATTGTTTTATGAATCAAGCGAGAGACTAAAAAAAGAGGTCTCTCGCTTAATTCATTTTTGTGTATATTTTTAGTTTTCAAATACACTGTAAAAAAATTGGAGGGATTTTTTAATTGTTTATGATAATTTAGGGAGTTTATCGAAACTGTTCTGTAAATCCTCATCTGTGGGAATATAGTCTGACATTTCTTTATCATTGAATTTTCGATATGCCATTAAATCAAAATAACCTGTTCCAGTAAGTCCGAAGAGTATAGTTTTTTCTTCTCCCGTTTCTTTACATTTTAAAGCCTCGTCAATAGCGACTTTAATCGCGTGGCTGCTTTCGGGAGCGGGTAAAATGCCTTCTACTCTAGCGAACTTTTGCGCGGCTTCAAATACTGACGTTTGTTCAACCGCTACAGCCTTTATAAAACCGTCATGATAAAGCTGTGAAAGAGTTGAGCTCATACCATGATAACGTAAACCGCCGGCATGGTTTGCCGATGGAATAAAATTACTTCCCAATGTATACATTTTTGAAAGAGGACAAACCATACCGGTGTCACAGAAATCATAAGCGAACTTACCTCTTGTGAAACTTGGGCATGAAGCCGGTTCTACAGCGATAAAATCATAATCAGCCAGACCTTTCAATTTTTCACCCATAAATGGAGATATAAGCCCACCAAGATTTGATCCGCCGCCTGCGCAACCGATTATAATATCGGGTTTTATTTCGTATTTATCCATAGCCGCTTTTGTTTCAAGTCCAATTATGGATTGGTGTAAAAGTACTTGATTTAACACACTACCAAGAACATAACGATAACCATCGTTTGTGGTAGCGACCTCAACAGCTTCAGAAATCGCGCATCCTAAGCTTCCTCCTGTGTTTGGATGCTCATCTAAAATTTTTTGTCCCACAGCGGTATGATTAGATGGGGAAGGAGTAACACTTGCTCCATAAGTACGCATAACTTCACGTCTAAAAGGCTTTTGCTCATAGGATACCTTTACCATATATACTTTACAATCGAGTTCAAAATATGAGCACGCCATAGACAGAGCGGTTCCCCATTGTCCAGCTCCTGTTTCTGTAGTAACTCCTTTTAATCCTTGTTTTTTAGCGTAGTACGCCTGAGCTATCGCGGAATTTAATTTATGACTTCCGCTTGTGTTATTACCCTCAAATTTATAATAAATTTTTGCGGGGGTCTGTAGCCTTTCCTCAAGACAATATGCTCGAACTAACGGTGATGGACGGTACATTTTATAAAATCTTAAGATTTCATCGGGAATATCAAAAAAAGCGTCAGTATCATTTAATTCTTGCTGTACAAGTTCTTTACAAAAAACATGTTCTAATTCATCAGCTGTCATAGGTTTTAATGTTCCTGGGTTTAAAAGAGGAGCCGGCTTATTTTTCATATCGGCGCGTATATTATACCATTGTTTTGGCATTTCATTTTCATCGAGATATATTTTGTAAGGTATTTCTTTATTCATTGTTTTCACCTTTCTTTGATATAATTTTCTTTAATATAATTTCTTTAATAAATGTTACCACATTGTATATAAAAAAGTCAATAATCAGCTAAAGTGTGTTTCAAAATTATATATTATCTGTTAAATAGTGTAAATAATAAATTCTATCAAATACACACAGTAAATTTTTAAAGTTTGTTATATTTCTAAAGCTTTTCAATATAATCATAAAATGATGGAAATGAAATGGCTACGCTTTCAGAATTATTAATTATTGTTTTACTATTAGCTTTTAACGCAGCTATAGCTAAACTCATAGCTACTCTATGGTCGTTGTGACTTTCAACTTCAGCCCCTTGTAGAACAGAATTACCTTTAATAATCATACCGTCACTTGTTTCCTCAATATTAGCTCCCATTTTTCCGAGTTCTTCTGCCATAACGGCGATACGATTAGACTCTTTTACTTTGAGTTCCTCTGCGTCTTTAATTATTGTTGTTCCATCAGCGAAGAGCGCCGCGACAGCGAAAACGGGAATTTCATCAATCATTTTAGGAATAATGGAACCTTCCAATGTTATAGCGTTTAATTTTGAGGTTGTAACCTCAATATCCGCGACAGGTTCTCCGTTTTCATTATTTTGGTTAAGAACTTTAATATTTCCACCCATTTTTTTAAGAGCGTTAATGATACCTGTTCTTGTTTCATTAACTCCGACATTTTTTATTATAATATGAGAATCGGGAACAATAAGACCAGCCACCATAAAGAAAGCGGCGGAAGAAATATCCGAAGGAACGGAAACGGGTTTACCATATAATTGTTTAACAGGCGAGCTTATAATTTTTCCGTTTTCATTTTTAATGTCAGCCCCAAAATAATTAAGCATTATTTCAGTATGATTTCTTGACGCTATAGGTTCAATAATTGTAGTTGGTTTATCGGCGAAAAGACTTGCGAGCAAAATAGCTGATTTAACCTGAGCGCTTGCCACAGGAAGTTTATATTCTATGGATTGGAGCTTTGTACCGTCAATATGTAAAGGAGCGAATCCGTCTTTTTCGATGCCGTTTATTTTAGCTCCCATTAAAGAAAGAGGGGTAATAACTCTGCTCATAGGTCTTTTTTTTATAGAAGAATCCCCTGTAATCTGACAGGAAAACGGCTGTGCCGCCAGTATACCTGAAATAAGGCGAATAGTTGTTCCGCTGTTTCCAACATCGAGAATTTCAGAAGGTTTTGAAAGGCCATTAAGTCCTTTTCCGTATACTTTAACGGTATCTTCTGAAATATCAATATCAACGCCGAGTTTTCTGAAACAAGAAATTGTTGACATACAATCGTCACCTGTGAGAAAACCAGTGATTTCCGTAACTCCTTTGGAAATAGCTCCAAACATTACCGCTCTGTGAGAAATAGATTTATCACCTGGAACGGTTATTGTTCCTTTAAGGGATTTTTTTGGGTATATATTTTTTAGCATAATTTTTTTCCTTTCAAAGTTATAGTTTTACGGCAATTTATAAATTACTGTAAGAAAAAAATACTTTATTAAAATTTTTTAAATTGTTTCTCGGCTTTCTTTACGATTTAGATGTTTAAAGTCTAAAAAATATTTTATGAAATAGGATTTACAAAATATTTTTTACGTGAAATTATTATAGAAAATTTTGTGAGAAATTTAAAAATAACTTTTAAATTTATTTACTTTATTTTATAATAACCTCAAAATTAAGTTCTTTAAGCAATTTACCGCTTTTTTCTTTTTCAACCTCATTATCAAAAGATATTTGCAGAATACCATTCTCAAAATCTCTGTTATTAATAATACCGATATTTTTTATATTAATATTATTTACGCTTAGATGAGTTGAGATTGTAGCTATAATACCAGGTTTGTCACATACATTTAAAAATAAATCGTAAGTTTTTGAGATAACGCTTTTGTTATGGTCAAAAAATGAGTTTCTATAATCTTTCGCTGTTTCAAGAAAAGAAAAAATTGATTTTTCATCATTATTTAGAAGGGAGTTCTCAAATTCTGTTAAGATGTTTTTAAAACTATTTATGACATTTAATATTTCTGGTTTATTTTCCTCGCATATACTTTTCCATATCTCAGGGCTTCCTGACGCTATTCTTGTTAAATCTTTAAATCCTCCCGCCGCCAGGCTGTGCATATAATTTTCTTTACCGTCAAGCCTTTTAACCGTATTAACAAGAGACGCCGCGACAATATGAGGAATATGGCTTATCGCCGCGACAGCATGGTCGTGGTATGAGGAATTGAGAACAATAGGAATTGCTCCTATTTTTTTTGTAATATCTGAAAATTTATTAATTATATCTACAGGAACGTTATTTAGGGGTGTGAGGACATAAAAGGCATTTTCAAAAAGATATTCTTTTGCCGAGAAATATCCTGTTTTTTCAGAACCAGCCATAGGATGACCGCCTATAAAATAAATATTCTTATATTTTTCCATTTCTTTGCAAATACTGCCTTTTGTACTTCCTACATCTGTAATAACGCAGCCTTTTTTTATGTAAGGTAAAAGCTTGTTTACATATTCCGTGATTTTGTCAACAGGGGTACAAATAAATATATAGCTACAATCAGAAAAAATTTGTAAATCGGTTGTTGAATAACAGTTTATAATATTTTCTTTAACAGCGGCAATAAGAGATGTCTCGCTTCTACTAAAAGCGACAATTTCCGCTCCAAGCTTAAATTTAAACGCTTTAGCGAGAGAACCTCCTATTAATCCAAGACCTATTATGCCGATTTTTAACATTTACCAAAACTTCCTTCCCAATTATGAAATCACAAGATAACGCTGATTTATCAGATAATTTTTATAAAATGCTTTTATTACAGCGCTTCGATAAAGATGACTTTAGAAAAAATACTTTACAATAATAAAGAAAATCATATAGAGATTTAAAAAAATTTGAATAAAACAATTTTTATCTTTTTTCAATTTACATTGGAATTACTGTAAATATCTTTAACCTAAGAGGGGAAAGATACACTAAAGTCTGTAAGTATTTTAACATTTTAAAATATTATGGTCAAGTTTTAATATTATTAAATATTTATGGGAAAATTGGAATAAGATTTTTTTAATTTTATTGATTTTTGAATTATAGTTAAAACACATATACTTTTTTGTTTTTGACAACAATATGTAATGTTATTTTATAAAATTTATATCTCGATATTAAAAATAAACAGGTTTTAGGAAGACTCCCAAAACCTGTTTGAGTATAATCTTTTTAATGAATTTGTAAAGGATTATTATTTGAAAATCACTATTTTTTCAGGATTATTTATCGGAGGAATACTCAGAGTCATTTCTTCTCCGTACTGTACAAATAAATTTGAGTTTTTTTCTATATCGGATAAACTCGCTGGGGTTCCATCATCAAATATTATTTCTGTATCCTCATTTTTTACTAAAGATATTTCTCCCTTTTCGGTATCATTTATAAGGATCTCGTCATCATTTACAGAGATAGCTTTAGCGTTTGCCTCAAGAATATTTTCCTCAGCGGAAGTTGCCTCACCGGAATTTTCACCTTCGGCAAAAGTTTCATCTTCAGCGGAAGACTCATTCTCAGTTAAGGACTCACTTTCACTTGAGGTTTCGTTTTCGGTTAAAGTCTCGCTTTCAGTTGAGGTTTCAACTTCAGGTAAAGTTTCTGTATTTATTATTAAATTATTATTTTCATCAACGGAAGCGTCCATCTCAATAATTTCAGATAAAAGAGTCATTGGCGCATAGGTGATTCCGTCTATTAATTCAGGGGCTTTATTTAATTTAATAGGCGCGGTTTTAGCGAAAGTATACCCATCTGTACCTATTGTAAATGTTATATAATGAGGAAGATTGACTACAGCCACGTTTTTTGTCTCATTGTTCCATTCAACAGTATATCCCATTTCCTCAAAAACTTTTCTCACCGGAAATAAAGTGATATTATCTTCGACTGAAGTGATTATTTCAGCGTCTTCTATAATTTTATCATCTATTATTATAGAATTTTTGACATCAATAGATTTTGTGGATGGTTCATTTACGTTAATTTCTTTATCGGGGTTATATTCAGCAAACGCTACAGAGGCCTGTGCCACGGATGTGATAATTATTGCCGCTGATATAAATTTTAATATGTTTTTTTTCATTTTGTTTCCTCCTAAGAATTTTGATAATTTATGGAAATACTGATTGATTTGAAAGAGAGAATTATTTTTCGCTTAATTAAATCAGTGCTTCCTTTGTTAAAAATTAGAACTCTGGAGGGGACACCAAAGAATGTGATAAACCAATAAACGCTACTAAATCGGTTATTTTTTAATCAGTGTGTCTCCTACTTACACATACATCTTATCATATAAATTTAAAAAAAGAAAGTTAAAATTATATTTATAATATTTTTGTAATATTTATTTTAGTGTATTTAATTATTTTGGTTGGAAAATATTATTTGTTGTGTTATAATTATTTTAATATATTACATCTCTGATTAACTCTAAAATATAAGTTAATGATATTGTATAATTTGCGGGAGGTGTCTTCGTATTAAAAGTAAATATGAATATCCCATAACGAAGATTGTTTCAGAAGTTATGAAAATTGCCGAGGAAGTCTCTGATTTTTACAGCGGGAGTTTTTTTGTTAAAAATATCGGCGGCGGACTTCTTACAGGAACAATTATAACGGATAATGATGTCATTTCTTTTGATGAAACGGATTTTGAGGGAAATGAATATGAATTAAAATATAATATTGACGTGAGAGAATATGAGCCTAATAAACTTTTAAAATTTAATGTTTATATTGTCTCAAATGGCGGTGAGATTATAATACCCGTATTTATAAAAGTACTTAAAAATATTTTTTATACTGATGATGGTTATAAAATTACGGATATAAAATCTTTTTTTTCTTATTTTAAAAAGAAGCCATTAAACGCTATTGATATTTTTTATTCGGAAGAATTTTTTAAATGGCTTGCAAAAATTAATTTTCAGCGTATTGATATGTTGAAATTATTTTTAAATGATGAAGATAAAGAAAGAGCTATTGATAATTTTTTCTTATTTTGCAAACTCAAAAAAAAATCTTATGTTGAGGCTATTGAAAAAAATATTAATATATTTGTTAAGCCTTTTCAAAAAGAAAAAATATTCGGCAGTATCGCTCTTTTAAAAAAGGGGTACGGGTATATACATAAAAAAATTGATTTTAAATATAACAATACTTGTATAAAATTTGAGAAAAATGAGTTAACGTCTAAAGACTTCGATATAGAAAACAGATGTTATATTAATTACGAAATAGCCCCATGTCTTATCACTGGTAGTTTTTCAAAAGAATGTGTCATTATTGATGAAAATACATTCATAAAGATTAATATTTCTGTACTGCCTAAAATTGTTGTTAATTTATCACAGGAAATTTATGAGTATGATGATTTTGGAAGTATTATTATTGAGAATAATTGTGGTAAAGATTTGGTTTTTGAATTAAGCGCTAAAGACAATTTTATAGAATTTGAGTCAAGGCATTATATTGTATCGGATAAGGATAAAGTTAATTTTAAAATAAAGCGTTCTAAAATGAAGTCTTTTATTGATAAAATGACTTTTAATAAAAAATTATACACGGAAAGTGAAATTTATGTGAAAACTGTTTTTAATAATCAAACTATAAAAAAAACGAGGAAAATTGTTTTGGGAAATTCTCTTTTTTAAAGTTTAGTAATTAAAAATATTAATTTTGAAGCGGAGAGCTTTATGGATTTGGAGCAAACTTATATGAAAGTGCTGAATGATATAATAAAAAAATGTGAAAAAGTACATAAAAAAAGAAATAATTATTTTTCAGTAATAGCTTTGCTTTCAAGACTTTATGTCAAATTTCTTGAGACGGGAGCTTTTGGTTATGCGGATAACGCCTTTTTTATTTCTGTCAAGAGCTTAAAAAACAGTACTCAAAATGTTATATACGTTTTGGCGGCGGCTTTTTTTGAAATGGAAACAGGACGAAACGGGGCCGCCTATAAACGAATTTCAGTGTGTGAGAATTATAAAGGTTATTTAAAAAATAATCAGCCTGAGATTTACGCTTTTTATCTTTATATTAAAGCGTCGATTATGTTTAAACAGAAAGAAACGAGGAGCGGTATTAAAATTTACAGAGAAATTATTAGTCTCTTGGAGCAGAATGAAAGTTTAGACTCAATTAGCATTCTGTCAGCTTTTCTCAATATAGAATATGATAATTTTGGAAGCGCGAAAAAAAGACTTGAATGTTATATTGATAACAATAAAGGAAATTATTTATTCTATATATGTCTTTTTAAATATCTTAGTAGTAAAAATAAGAGTATTTATTGTACTCCTAAATTGCTATATCCTTTTTTGAAATGGGGTATGGCTCACGGAGTGAATCTGAGGAATATTATAAATTTACATTCAAATAAGTTGTATGATATTTTTTTAAAAGATAAGGTGCTTTGTGTTAAGCTTTACTCCCTTTATGATAATGAGGAAATTTTAAGACAAATTTGCATGGATTATATAGAAAAAAATGATTTCTCAAAAGAGGCTTTTAAGTATTACAGTTTAGCGGTGAATAAGCAAATTTTTATTCCAGGAATTAACAATTTCTTTATAGTTAGTTCTTTTTATAATAATAAAACTGATTTCGGAATTTATCCTATAAAAAACTTTTTACGCTTTGGAGATATGAAGGATGATATAAGGCCATATATTTATTACCTTGTTTTAAGCAATAAAAAATTTTATGAGGTTTTGAGAGAGAATTCTTATGATATTGTTAAATTTGGAATAATGTCTGTGAGAAAAAAGTTAAGAGGGAAGTATTATGACAACATATATAAATTTATTATTGAAAATAAAAGCGGATTTGACATTAGAGAAGAATATATAAAAGAAATGAAAGATATTTTGTTTCCAAGATTATTTTTGTGTGAGATAAAAGCGGAAAATTTGGATGCTAAATATTGTTTTGTTTTTGAGAAAAATAGGGGCAAGGCAGATATTTATCCTATTGAGAACGGTGTATGCGAAATAAAGATTGTATCGGAACAACCGGAGTTTTTTATAGCGGATACGAAAAAGCGGTTTATGGAAAGTGATATATTTTTAAACAGGTATGTTGAAAATATAAAGTTTTCTCTATACAAATTGTTTTACGCCGACGGTTATATTTCTGATGAGCTTGATATGGTACTTGCCAATTATTATTTAAACGTTGAGTATCCAGAGGATATATGTATTGAGATTTTTGAGAGAGTTTTAAAACTTGACATTTCCACAGACTTTCGTATGAGGATTTTAGCGGCTGTCGGCAGTCTTTATTATTATAATGAGGATTTTGAGAAAGCTCTAACGTGTTTTAGAGATGTTGAGTTAAAATATGTGAAAGATAAATATATTCAAAATATGTTTGAAGTATTTATTAAGTATAATGAGTTTGATACGGCTATAAAAATAATAGCTGAAAAGTCTTATTGCGTTTCTGACAGGGTTCTTTTTAATATAGTAAGGAAGCTTGTTAAAATTGATTACTTGCGTCCTATGCTTGTTAAATGCTCTTATGAACTTTTACTTAAATCAAGATATGACAGAAACACAATTAAGCTTTTAACGGAACAATATAAAGGAAGCAGGGGCGATTGGCTTATTATGTGTGATAAGCTTTATAAAATGGGAACGCCTAACAGAAGTGTTGATGAGAAATTTATGAAGATGAGTATGAGGATTAGAATTTTTGATTCCGAGGTTCAAAATGTCTTTGTTTTTATGTATGAAAATGACAGAAATAACGAACTTATTTTTGAGTTTGCGGAATATTGTTGTTATGAGATGATTGTTAATTCCGTAAAACCTGATTTAAATACTGTTAAAGTTTTAGAGGATTTATTTTTTTTGAATGATGAGGAGATGATTTCATACGCGTTAAGCCATACTTACATTATTCATAATATGAAAACTGAAAATACGAGAGAGATTATTAACGCGGCGTTAGAATTTATGAGAAAGAGAAATCTTATTTTTCCCATTTTTAAAAATTCAGAGTGTGACTTTGAGAATAACTCATACATAGAAAAAAACTATCCGTTTATTTATTACGCTCCCTCGGATAAAAGTATATTATTTTATTTTAGGGAAAAAGGTGAATTTGATTTTTATTCAAAATCAATGAAATATTTAGATTTTGGGATTTATTATATAAATATTCCTATTTTTTTCGGAGAGGAAATTGAGTATTATATATGTGAAAATAAGGAAAAAGGCAGTGTTGAAACTCAAAAACAAATAGTTTCAAACAAAAATCTAAGTTTTCGCTCAAATATTGAGGAAGACTTGTTTTTTGAGATAAATAATTCTATTATGTGTGAAAATATGGGAAGATATGAGGACGCTGAGGATATTATAAATAAAAAAATAAGAAAAAACAAGAAATTAAGATGTAATTTACTTTAAAGGAGGAAATTGTTTATGGGAACGTTAGGTCTTGATCTTGAGAGAGGTCTATTTCTGGGAATTGATTTTGGTACGACTAATTCCGTGGTTAGCATTTATAATTTTAAGGATGGTGAGGCTCAGGCGATACCTATTGAGGGCAGCAATATTTTTCCTACAGCTATCCAGTTTGAGGCGGACCCCGATGATGAGAGAAAGCTTTTGAGAATTTTTGGATTTCAGGCGAAAGAGGCCGCGGTTATTTATCCACAAAGCACGGTTTTATCAATTAAGAGATTTTTAGGCCTTGACGATGAAATAAAAATAAATGTTGGTGAAAACGAGTATAATTTTAGGCCGACGCAGATAGCGGGAGAAATCCTGGGATATTTAAAACAACGAGCCGACGAGTACGTTCAAGAGGAGTTAAATATCGCGGGGGAATTTTCGGGTTGTGTAATTACAGTACCAGCGAACTCGACTGATAAACAGAAAAAAATGACAAAAGAAGCAGCCATTCTTGCCGGCTTTGACGAGGATAGCGTTTATTTGAGATTAGAACCGGCTGCAGCCGCTATAAGTTACGCTGTAAATGAAAGAAAAAATAAAAAGGTTCTTGTTTATGATTTTGGAGGGGGGACTTTTGACGCTTGTATACTTGAAATTAAAATTAATGATAGTGACGAGCCTGTTATATCAATCTTAAGTACCTATGGTGATAATAATCTTGGCGGAAACGATATTGACAAAATTATTGTTGATATGATTTACGAGGAATTTAAAAAACTTACAAATAATGAAATAGACCTTTTTGATAATGAAGCGGATGACGGAGTATCAAAGAGACAGAAAAAAATCGCTCTTGTAAGACTTTTGCAGGCCGCTAATCAAGCTAAAGAGAGACTATCTCACGCTAAAAGTACAAAAATTGTTTTAGCTCCTTTTATACAAGAACCTAAAATTATAAATATAAATATGGAGATCTTAAGAGAGGATTTTGAAAATCATGGCAGAATAAATAAACTTGATGATTCCGATGAGATTTTTGATAAATTTAAAGGTAGAACAGTCTCTGATTTAATTGATAAAACTTTGGAGTGCGTTGATAAATCATTAGAAGCGGCTAAATTCAGTGTTTCTGATATAGATGAGATTTTTCTTGTAGGGGGAAGTTCCTCCATTCCTTTGGTTGGTGAGAAAATTAAGAAAAAATTTGACAAAGAGCCTTTTAAATCAAAAATAAGTCCCGCTTTGAGTATTTCTCGAGGCGCGGCGTATTATTGCAATATGATTATGATGCCAACTGTAAAGGGGCCTGTTGTACAAGAGAAAACAATTCATCCTTTAGGTCTTGAGATAGCGGGAAGAAGATTTATGGAGATTGTCGGAAGTGGAGAGGATATTCCAGAGGGAGGCTTGACGGTTGAGGCTAAAGAACCTTTGATTACTAATTTTGATAATGTCACAAGTATGGCCATAGTTGTTTACGAAAATACTATGCCGGATGATAAAACAAATATTTTTGTAAACGGAGAGGGAATGAAACGGCTTGCAGGAACATCTTTACATGGTATTCCTCAGGCTCCTAAAGGCGAGGAAAAGGTTAAGGTTGTTTTTAATGTCGGTCAGGACAATATGCTCACAGTTATGGCTAAGAGTATGAGCAATGATGGAATTGTAACAAAATTATCTGTTGATGAATTATACTAAGAAAATGTATGATATACTAATCTCCGATAAAAATACAAAATTGAATTAATATAATAATAGGTTAAGACGAGCGGAAAATTTTTTTGTTTTTATGATTTATTCAGTGTATTTTAGTTTTAAGATATTATGCGAGTATAATTTTATTATTTAAATTGAGATTAGTATTAATTAAAGCATATTTGAGAATTTGACGAGTATTTAAGTTTTTCAGATACGCTGTAATTAAATTTCCGTCAGGGGGAAAAAATTTGAGATTATCTATAGACTATGACATTATAGAAAAGGGTAATACTGCTTTTAACGCGAATAATGACTATAAGGAGAGTTTTCTTAAAAATTTTTTTGGAGAATTAAAGGATTTTTTGTTTTCAAGTTTTTTAAACGCGTTTAACAAAGGAGGCGCGCTTATAAAATATAATGAAAAAATTTACGATTATTATAAAATGGTCATAGGTTATTATAAATCCGCTGTTAAAGTCTATAGCTTAAAAAGAAATGAGATATTAAGCGAAGAGGTTAAAGAAATAGCGGACGGAATTATTGATATTTTGGAATGCCAAATTAACAAATTTAATGAGATGATTGAAAAAACGGAAAAACAGTCTAATCCTATCGTTAAAGAAAAAGAGAAAATAATTGATGAGAATTTTAAATTGTTTTCAAAAGACATAATTTTAATATATGAGAAGATGAAGCGTGAGTTTAATAATTTTAATATTGATAATTATTTTGAAAATATTTATAAGTTATATTTTTTCTCTGTAAAAGGTTGTTTTATTAGGCTTAATGACATTGCTTCCAGAAAAGTGGCGAATACTTATTATGAGGCTTTAAAAGAAGAAATGGAAGCTTTATCTGTTATTATAAAAGTTCAGGCGAATGTACTTGAAAGAAAGCTTCAGTATATGGAAGAAGAATTAATTGTTCAGTCTGTTCTTATGAATTTAAGAGAGGGATACCAGCATCTTTCGAAACAGATTGACGAGATGGAGAAAGGTTTTAAGGAAACTGTTGTATACGAGAAATTTATAGAGAAATATAATGAGGATTTTAAGAATAAAATACTTTCTTGCTTAAAAAGGGCTGATAAAAAATCGGAAAATTCAAAAAAGCGTTTTGAATATTGTAATTCTGTTTTTATTTCTATGTTAAAAGAGTATTCTGAGGAGATAAGAAATATAGAAAGAATTAAAACAGACATAGATGAGATTTCTTTTTTTGGAGAGAAAATTGTTTCTAAATTTCAATTTTTATATGATGATTGGAAGATTAACGCTGGGAACTACTCTGAAACGGATTTTTATGATATTATCTCAGGTATCGCTGAAACGGTGGATATAAAAATTCAAAATATTCAAGAAAATGTTTTAGAATTTTTACAAAAAGCAACCGTTTTGATTTCTGAAATTTCAAACAATGAAAAATATGACAGAATTTTTTTATTGTTTGAAAAATACGATGGTAGTTTAGAAGAAACCATTAATGAGATTTTTTTTGAAATTAATATGTTAATTGATAAATACGGAAATGTTTGTAAAAAAACGAAAAAATTGATTTTAGGTCTTCAAAAAGATTGTATTTTATTTGAAATCAGTACATTTGAGGAAATTATGAATTATTCTGTTTCAAGAATGAGAAATTCTAAGAATCTATATGTTGAGGCGTTTGTACAAAATATAGATTTTGTTTTTGGTGAGTTAAAACAAGTTTTATCGGTTGTGGGAGTTGATATTATCGCCCCGAAGCCGCATGATATTTTTAATGGTAAAGAACATGAGGTTATTATGGCTGAAAAAAATAATGATTTTAAAAAGGGTGAAATTATTAAGCTTATAAACAGTGGATATAAAAATAAAAATTATATTATTTTAAGGGCCAATGTTATAGCTGCAAAATAATTTTTTGGTTATTTGTTAATCGATATATGTTTGAGGATTAATTAAAACACGTATGTAATATAAAAATAAAAATAAAATATATTTAAAATAAGTTTGTTTTTTTATAATTTTTAACTATTTTATTGATAAAAACCACAATTTTATTTTAGAGTGTATCTGAAAACTAAAATACGCGCGAAAAATTATAAAAAATAAAACGAAACAGAAAGGCTTTTCTGTTTAATTGAACTGTTTTGGTTTATTTTTTAATAATTTTTGGATATTTTGCGTATATAATTGATAGCTTATGATAGTTTTCAGATATACCCTAGTTTAATTTATTATTAAGGTTTTTTATAATTATTATATTTTTAAATTACAAATTTGAGGGAAGTGATTTTATAAAATACAGAGTATTAAAAAGATGTGATAATATAGAAGTAAGCGAGATTGCTCTTGGATGTGAGGGCTTTATGGGGAAAAACAGGGATGAGTATAAAGCCATGATAGATAAAGCCTTTGAGTTGGGTATTAATTTTATTGATATGTATACTTCTAATCCTCAATTTAGAGATAATATGGGGTACGCTATTAAGGGAAGGCGAGATAAAATAATATTGCAGGGGCATATATGTTCTGTGTGGGAAGATGGACAGTATTTAAGAACAAGAGATTTGAAAAAAACAAAAGTGGCTTTTGAGGACCAGTTTAAAAGACTTGGTACGGATTATATTGATATAGGTATGATACATTATATTGACAGTGGTGATGATTTTAAAAATGTATTTGAGGGGGATATTATAAAATATTGTTTTGAGTTAAAAGAAAAAGGTATAATTAAAGCGATAGGTTTAAGCTCACATAATCCGATTGTCGCTAAAATGGCTGTTAAAACCGGTTATATTGATGTACTTATGTTTTCTGTAAACGCGGCGTATGATATGCAGCCGCCTAATGAGGATGTTGAGCAGTTATGGAATCCTGAAAATTATAAAAAACAGCTTATAAATATTGACCCTGACAGACAGGAGCTTTATGAACTTTGTGAGAGAGAAGGCGTAGCTATTGATGTTATGAAAGCGTTTGGTGGCGGTGATATGCTTAACGCGAATCTCTCGCCTTTTGGTGTCGCGTTTAATGAATATCAGTGTATTGAGTATTGCCTCACAAGACCAGGTGTGGTTTCTGTAATGGCGGGATGCCGTTCTGTAGAGGAAATAGAAAAAGCGGTGTCTTATTTTGGCTCGGCAAAGGAAGATAGGGATTATTCTGTTGTGCTTTCAAGAATGGAAAAATTTAAATTTCAGGGGAATTGTATGTATTGCGGTCATTGCGCTCCTTGCTCTGCTGGCATTAATATAGCCGACGTTAATAAATATCTTAACTTATCGTTAGCTCAGGGAGAAATTCCGGAAACTGTGGCCAATCATTATAAGTTGCTTGAGCATCATGCGGGAGAGTGTGTAGAATGCGGGCAGTGTGAAAGTAATTGTCCTTTTGCTGTCAAAATAATTGAAAAAATGAGAATGGTAAAAAGGTTATTCGGTTATTAAGAAGGGATTACATATGTATTTTAATGATAATTATAAATACGAGGGAAATTTTGATGAGACAAAATTTATTGTTGGTCTTGACATTGGAAACAGTGATACGGCGTTATCTTTTTTTGATTTTAACACAAATAAAGTTGAACAGCTTGATATAAGCGGCGGATATGGAAAAGCATCGGTACCTACGGTAGTTCAGTATATTAATGATACGGGAGAATGGGTTTTCGGAGAATATGCTCTTATGAATAAGCCCCTCTCAGATTCTGTTACTTTTGACAATCTTATTTGGGAATTGGGTAAGAAAAATTCTTATACTGTCGGAAAAAATGTTTTTACCCATTCTTTTATTTTAAGTTTATTTATAAAGGAAGTTATCGGAAATATAAAAAATATAAATCCTAACGCGGAAATAATAGGAATTTCCGTTTCTGTCCCATATTTAAGTGAGGATGCGGAAGAAGAATTTTTAAAGGCTTTTTTTGAAGCGGGATATTATAATAAACTCATAGGTTTTTTCTCTGAAAAAGAATGTGTTTTAAACAAATATTGTTTTGATGAGGAAAAAATTCCATCTAAAATTATTACGCTTGATTTTGGAAGCAGAGAAATAAGAGGTGGATTTTATAATCTTTTTGAAAGTGAAAATGAAATCTCTGTCAATATTGTTTCAGCTTTTGGAGAAAAAAATATCAGCACATCTATTGTTGAAAAAAAAGTATACAATATTTTTGAGGATTATTTTAAAGAAAATACAAAGGAATCCAATATTTCAAAACTTCATAAATTACAACTTGAGGCTTTTGTTTATCAGTATAAGAGTTTAATTTTTAAAAGCAAGAATGGTATAAAACTTTATTTTAATTTTGTATATCCGCCTTTTCAAAAAAATATAGAGAAAGATGATATTGAAAATATTACTCTTGAGTTTAAAGGTACTTTTTACAAGTTTCTTGAGGATATTTTTGAAAGAATGGAAGAGGATAACGCTGAAAAAATAGGCTTTACTATAGATAAGGTGCTTTGTTGTGGGGGCGGGTTTGAGATGAATTGGATAAAGCAGGCTGTTATTGATATTTTTGGAGAGAGTCGGTCTGTTCTCTATAAAAATCCTAAAAATATATTGTCTCAAGGTGCCTGCCTTATTGCCGTAAAATATTTTAATGTTATAAAATCAAAGAAAATTGTATTCTCTGAAAATATAACTCTTACTGAGGATATAGGGCTTATATTTTGTGATAAAGACAGCGGAAGCAAATTTGTTCCGTTTATTGAGAGAAATTCATTTTGGCGACAGAAATTTAAAAGCAAAAATGTTATTATAAATGAAGTGGACGAAACGCCTTGTTTAAATGTATTCAAAAAAGATAAAGAAGGGAATCTTATTATAGTAGGCAGAATTATACTTGACGATTTACCTAAGAGACCTAAAGGTACTAACTGTTTTGATATTTTATTTGAGTTTATTGAATATAATAAACTTAATATTAAAATTAAAGATTTAGGCTTTGGCGACTTTTTTAAAAAAACAGATTATGAAAAAAATGTTATAATTGATATTTAATTATAGCGATTCAATTTAAAATAAAAAGGATTTTAGAAAAAATATTTTACGAGATTGAAACAACTCGGTAAAATAATTTCTTTCTTTTTATAGCGAAATAATAAAAAACAAGTAAGAAACTTCTAATAAACCTGATATATTAAAGGATTATTTTATTATTTCAAGCTAAAAACCTAATAGATTGTTATATGTTGTAATTGCTGTAAGAACTATTTTTTAAGGTTGGTGACTTTTTTGAATTGGGAAAACTACAAAATACAAATTGAAGAAATAAAAGAATTACCAGAGGACTGGTATATTTTAGGCATTGACTTAGGAACTACAAATTCTATTGTAAGTTATTGGGATAATTTAAATGGAAAACCGGAGCCAATAGATATAAGCAACGGGTTTGGTAAAATCCCACTCCCATCTGTTGTTCAATACAGAAAAGATGATGACGAGGAAGGCGAATGGGTTATAGGCGAGGAAGCTTACCGCTCTATGAAAATTTATTCGGAAACTACTATTCGTTCTATTAAACGAAAAATGGGTACAAATGAAAAAATTATTATTGACGGTGAGGAATATTTACCTGAGGATATTTCGGCGAAAATACTTAAAGAGCTCGCTCAGCATTGCCAAAGTCTTAATCCAAGGGCTGAGATCGCTGGGCTGGTGGTTTCAATACCTTACGATTTTGATGACGCCGCTAAAAAAGCGACTATGAGAGCTTGTGAAAAGGCTGGTTTTGAGGACAAGCTTATTTGTCTTATTGAGGAACCTAAGGCGGCGGCTCTCGCTTATAATTTCAGACATAATCTTGAGGAAAATGAAAAATTTATGGTGTTTGATTTTGGCGGCGGAACTCTAGATATTACAATTTTTCATGTGGTTGAGAAAAATGAGAAAAGGATGAAGCTTCAAGTTATAAGCGAGGGTGGAGAGGCGTATCACGGCGGTGATAATATAGACGAGATTTTATATGAGCTTTGCTATAAGTTTATTGAGAAAAAAACTGGACAAAAAAAGGAGGATATAGCGTCTGAGAATGTTGTTGAAATTATTTCTAGAGCGAGAGAGGCGAAAGAACGCCTTTCCGGCGTTAAAAACTTTAGAATTCCATTTACATTTTGCATACCTCCTTTTGTTGAGCAGATTTCACGGGAAAATTTTGAGGAAATTATATCAGATTTTACTGATAAAACAAGAAGACTTGTTCTTAAAGCTCTGAGAGAAGCGTATACAGGGGCTTTAAACGCTGATGATATAGACAGGGTTTTACTTGAGGGCGGTTCATCTCAAATGCCGTGGGTTAAAGATATGCTGACAGGAATTTTTAATAATGAAAATAAAATTTATGTTTCCGAAAGGCCAGCTCTTGATATTTCTATCGGCGCTACTTACTATGCGGCTATGAAAATGGGACTTCTTTCTAATCCTGATATGGAGTCTGAGAAAATCGGTGTTGAGTTTGAGGTAACGGTACCTCATGATATTGGTTTTGAAATTGTAAACAATTCCAAAAAGTCTTTTTACACTATGATAAAAAGAGGAACTCCATATTCGCTTGCGAAAAAAAGTCAAATATTTACTCTTTCAGGTGATACGGAGGAAGAAATGACATCTTTTGATCTTAAAATTATGGAAAGGATTGATAAAGACGATACCATTGAAAAGTGTAAACTAATTGGTGAGGTAAGTATAAAAGGACTTCCTAAAAGGCCGAATGGAAAGACCAAACTTAAGATTACTTTAATAGTTGAGGAAGAAGGCGGCATTGTAAAAGGTATTGTTGAAGATATAGGATTTGGAACGGAATATCCCAAAAGTGATTATATTCGAGATTTTGATCCATCAAGATTTAATAAAACTATTGTGGAGGGTTGATAATGAGTTATTTAGGCATAGATTTAGGAACTACAAATTCGGTCGCTGTTATTTACAGAGATAAAGATGATTCTGTTTGCGCGGTTACGACAGACGGAACAGACGAGATTTTACCTTCGGTTGTAAGTTATGTTGACGACGAGATTATTGTTGGAAGCGAGGCTAAGTCAGGAGCCGTTATTTATCCTGAAAATACGGTTATTTCAATAAAAAGGCTTATAGGTACTTCTAACGCCGTTAATGTAGGTGAGTTTTCAAGACTTCCGGAGGAGATAAGCGCCGAAATTCTTAAAAAACTTAAAGAGGCGGCTGAAGAGCAAGCTAAAGAGAGCTTTGACGAGGTTGTTATAACTCATCCCGCTTACTTTAATGACAGGCAAATATACGCTACAAAGCAGGCGGGTCTTATAGCTGGTTTTAAAAATGTTTATTTACTGTCGGAACCTTTGGCGGCTGCCATTGAGTATGGTTACAGGCAAGGATACGCCCAGACTATTTTGGTATATGATATTGGCGGAGGTACTTTTGACGCTTGTGTTTTAAAAGTTTCTATAGGCGAGGATGGGCAGGAAATTTTTCAGGAACTTTCTGACGTGGGAGATATGAGCCTTGGTGGAGATGATTTTGACAATGAGATAATAAATTTTATTAAAGATAGATTTAATGAGGAAACGGGAATTAATCTTGAGGAGCTTGAGGATACGGAAAAAAGGCGAGTTGAGCAGAAGCTTAAACAAGAGGCGGAACAGGCGAAGAAAAAGCTTTCCGGTACAAATAAAGTATCAATTAAAATTAATCCGATTATAATTAAAGACGGTGTTCCTAAAAATATTTCTTTCGAGATTTCACGGGATGAGTTTGAGTCGATGATAAGAAAATATGTTGAGAAAAGCCGTGAGATTGTAGGAGAGGCTCTTAAACGGGCGGGAAAAGAACCTGATGAAATATCAAAAGTTATTCTTGTTGGAGGATCTACGCTTATTCCTATGGTTAAAAGAATGGTAGCGGGATATATCAAAGAGCCTTACAGAGCTACAGACCCCGCTAAAAGTGTAGCTATGGGCGCCGCAATTTATAATCATCTTATTCATTTACCTAATTGTAATGTTCACGTCGGGCAAGTTACAAGGCAGATTTTTGGAACGGAGGCTATTGTTGACCTTAAAACTATGAAAAAAAGCCTTATTCCGATTATCCCTATGGGAACTCTTATTCCATGCAGTATTTTAAGTGAGGGATATACAAATTTAAACGGCGCGTCTATGGTAAATGTAAATGTTTACCAATGGGAACAGGGCTGTGAAAATGAGAAAAAATATATTGGAAGTGTGCTTTTATCAGGTATTACTGAATTTTCAGATATAGAAATTACTTATGTAATAAATGAAAATAATCTTTTTGAGGTTCATGTTAAAGATAAAGTTACAGGTAAAATTGAAAAGAATGAGTTTGATAGAACAAAAGCCGCCGTTGAACCAGAACAAAAAAATTATGTGTTTGATAAAAGTCAAAATATTAATATTGTGTTTACAATCGATACCACAGGCAGTATGGATTCCTATATAAATGGTGTTAAAGAGCGTGCTATTGAATTCTCAAATATTTTAAATGAGCGAGGAGTTTCTTTTAAATTTGGTCTTATTGGTTTTGGTGATTTGAATGAAAAGGAAAAACCAAGTGTTTATGGATTTACAAATGATATTGCCAAATTCCAAAAACAGGTAAAACATATACCAAGAACTTATGGAGGAGATATTCCAGAATCTTCTTTAGACGCTCTTGAGACAAGTATAGAACTATTAAAATCTGAAAAGTCTGATGAAAACTCAAAAAATATATTTATACTTATTACAGACGCTCCTCCCCATATACCTACGAACAGTGGAAAAAGTATAGAGGATATTCGCGCTATGCTTAAAGATAACGAAGTTACTACATATGTCGCCGCGAGACGTGACAGGGAAAGCAGAGACGCTTATGAACCTCTTGTCGCCGGCGGAGGGAAATATTATGATTTAAATGAGAAATTTTATGATATTCTTGATAATATTGCTATGAGTATCGCGGAATTAGTAAAATTATAATAAATTTAGGTGATTTTTATGGCAACTGATTTAATTTTATCCGCTTCTGACGCTGAAAACGTGAGACCTTATAAATTTGAGGCTACAAATATTTCCGTATATTCTTTTGAGCAAGCTCTTTATCATTGTTATTATTATTGGAAAGAGTCTTGGGACGAGATTTTTATAAAAGACGATTTTATTACATGGGTAAGAGATGAATTAAAATTAGCTTATATTTCTTCAGAAATAAAAAAAATGAAAAGTATACGCAGTCTTTATGATAAAATAATAGCTTTTTTATCAATTATTTATTATTTTGATGATAGTGAGCTTGATAAATTAAAGAAAGAGATAAAAGACTGGCAAAATCAGAGTCAAAGCGAAAAACTTAAAGAAAAAGGAGACGCTCTTATCGCGATAGGTAGTTTTGAAAAGGCGATTATTGCTTATAAGGCTGTTTTAACTTATGATAAAAAAAATTTTACTGTTATGAATAATATTGGCGTAGGATATATGAATCTTGAAAATTATGTTAAAGCGAAAAAATGGTTTTTAAGAGCTCTTGATACTTGTAATGGTAATGTTAAAATTATTTTAAATGTTATTGAGGCTTGTATATATAACGAGGATTTTGATAATGCTGAAATGTACTTAAATTCTATTGAACCGATTTATAATAGTGGAGAAATATTTTATTTTAAGGGAGAAATAGAATTTAACAGAAAAAATTTTGATGAGGCTGTTAAATATTATAAAAAAGCTGTTATAAAAAATGATTCTTTCGCTATATTTAGACTTTCCGATGTGTATAAAGAACAAGGATTATTTGATACGGCGATTAAAGTTCTTGATATGCTTAATGCTTCTGATATTACGGCTCTTGTTAAAAAAAGTGAGATTTATTTAAGCGTTTCGGATTTATCATCAGCGATTAAATGTATTGAAAGAGCTTTGCTCTATGACGGTGCTTCTGTAGAATTATGGACATATCTCGCTAAATATTATAGGCTTAATAATGATTTTATAAAAGCGGAAGGCGCTGTATATACGGCTTTAAGATTTTCGGAAAACGATCTTGCCGCTAATCTTGAGATGGCTAAAATAAAAAGAAGCCAGGGAAAAATAAATGATTATAAAACTTCTATTCATAAAATATTTAAAAATTTGAAAACAGATTACAGAGATATTTATTTTTGACATCTTAATTATAGTATATATAGAACTTAAATAAGAGGGGAAAATAATAACAAATAAAAGAAATATAAAAAGTGTTTATTTTATTTGCTGGAATCTTAAGTTGGATCTTACACTGAATATATGGGCGTTATAAAACGCTGTAGATCATATATTTTAAGAGTTATTATTTGTTTGGTTCAAATTGAATACGCTCAATAAATAGTTTTTATATAGTGAATACGTTTTTTTGTCTAAAGTGACGAAAATTAAGAATTTTGCCAAAAATATTAATAATAAGTTGTAACTACAACTTTATTTATGATATAATATATCTATAATTATTTTATAAATTTTAAGGAGGATTTTCTTATGATTAATATTCCGGAAGTTAAAATTGGTTTAGTTGCTGTGAGTCGTAATTGCTTTCCTATGTCTTTAAGTGATTCGAGAAAAAACTGTGTCATTGATGAGACTAAAAAAATCGGTCTTGATGTTATTGCCGCTAAAACTGTTGTTGAAAATGAAGTTGACGCTATGAAAGCTCTCGACGAAATTAAAGACGGAGGAGCTAACGCTCTTGTCGTTTATCTTGGAAATTTTGGTCCGGAAGGTCCGGAAACTTTGCTTGCGCAAAAGTTTGACGGTCCTGTTATGTTTGTTGCCGCTGCGGAGGAAACAGGAAAAAATCTTATAGATGGCAGAGGCGACGCTTACTGCGGTATGCTTAACGCTTCTTACAATTTAGGTCTTAGAGGCCTGAGAGTTTACATACCTGAATACCCTCTTGGTGTTCCGTCGGAAGTTGCTTCTATGATTGCTGATTTTGAAAATATAGCGAGAGTTATCGTTGGTCTTAAAAGTTTTAAGATTTTCAGCTTTGGTCCCCGTCCTTTTGATTTTGTGGCTTGTAACGCTCCTATAAAACCTTTATATGATTTAGGGGTAGAAATTCAGGAGAATTCAGAACTTGATCTTTTTGAGTCATTTAATAATCATAAGGGTGATCCGCGTATTTCTGATGTTGTTAAAGAAATGGAAGCTGAATTGGGAGAAGGAAATAAACATCCTGGCGTTCTTGAGAAACTGGCTCAGTATGAGATTACGTTACTTGATTGGGCGGAAGAAAATAAAGGAGCGAGTAAATATTTCGCTTTCGCTAATAAATGCTGGCCTGCTTTCCAAACTCAATTTGGTTTTGTTCCGTGTTATGTAAATTCAAGGCTCACAGGAAGAGGTATTCCTGTATCTTGTGAAACTGATATTTATGGGGCTTTGAGCGAATATATCATTACTCTCGCCACTTTAATGCCTCCTACTTTACTTGATATAAACAATTCTGTTCCAAAAGATTTATATGACGAAAATAAAGCGGCTTTTGGAGAATATACACTTACGGATACGTTTATGGGCTTCCATTGTGGAAATACCTCAAGCTGTTATATAAATAAAGGTGAAATGAAGCATCAGCTTATTATGAAACGTTCTCTTGAGCCAGATTCAGAACCTAATATTACAAGAGGTACTTATGAGGGAAATATTAAGAGTGGGGAAGTTACTATTTTCAGACTTCAGTCTACAGCTGGTTGTGAACTTAGAAGTTATATAGCTCAAGGTAATGTTATCGACGCTAATCCTAATTCTTTTGGAGCTATTGGTATTTTCGGAATTAAAGAAATGGGAAGATTCTATAGGCATGTTCTTATTGAGAAACAATATCCTCATCACGCGGGTATAGCTTTTAAACATTCTGGAAAAATTTTGTTTGAGGCTTTAAAATTGCTTGGAATTAAAGATATTGCGTATAATCAGCCTAAATCTTTGCCTTATCCAAAAGAAAATCCATTTGAGATTTAATTTTATGTTTGAGTATCTTTGAGATAAAATATTACCATAAAATAAGGTCATATTGAATAATTGATTTTACAACATAATTTGTTATAAAATATTTTTATAATATATAAATAGGTGTGTAACAATTAGTTTATGTGTTTGTTTATATTTATAGGCAATAAAGTTGGTTGGGGTATACAGAATTTAGTCCGCATACCCCAACTAATTAAAATATTTTAAAAGATTACCTCACATTAACGATAACTTTTTTATTTGCGTTATCATAATTAATATCTAGAGCGTATCTGAAAATAAAAATACGCACGAAAAATTATAAAAAATAAAACGAAACAGAAAGGCTTTTCTGTTTAATTGAACCGTTTTCGTTTATTTTTTAATAATTTTTTAGATATTTCGCGTATATAACTGATAGCTTATGATAGTTTTCAGATACACCCTAACAAATTATTTTTATCTAAATGTTAATGTGATAAATTCATTTTTTGTCTTGACATAAAATTATTTTTTATTTTTAAACTAATGATGGTATATTAGAAAATTATTTTTCTATTAATCTCAAAAAAGGATATGGATTAATCCATAATTCTTCTTCTGACAAGTTTGTTTTTGGGCAAATGCCTACATGAAGATGAACAGGAAATTTACCTTTTGTACCTTCTTCTCCATATCCGCTATCACCCATATATCCTAAAGTGTCTCCGAATTTTATAGTTTTACCTTTTTCAATTCCTTCCGCATAGCTGTCAAAGTGAGCGTAATAGTAATAATTTCCGTTTGATGTTGTAATGCCGACTCTGTAACCTCCTTGTTCGTTCCAGCCTATATTACTAACTATTCCGTCAGTCATTGAGACAATGGGGATTCGGCCTTTTATATTTTCTCTGTCCATAATGTCGCAACCTTTATGTATTCTTTTTCCTCCATAAGTTCTTTCGCCTCCCCAGCTATCGCCATAAATGTATTCTTTTTTATATTTTTCATCAATAGGGAATATTTTTATGTCATTATAAATGTTATTAAATAATTCATAGTAATTTTTTACTATTTTAGAATTATATTTATTTTTAATAGTGTCATAATTCATAATAAAGTTTTGTTCTATTTTATTATCTGATTGGATTTTATTGTTGAAAAATTTATTTTCAAGAGCATAATATGTAAAAAATTCCGCGAAATCTTTTTCGTATTTTTCCGCTAAAGTCTTTAATTCCATAATTATTTCTGAAGATATTTTTAGTGAGGAAACATTTTCGATTTTTATATCAAGTTTTTCTTCTGTGGGAAATAACAAGTAAATACACCATAATAAAAAAGCCAAAATGATGGCTGTTATTTTGAAAGAATGCATCTTCTTATCTCTTTTATAATATTTTTTCATAAATTTTTTCTCCTATATAAAATTTTATATTAAATTTTATGAAAGTAAAAATATTCTATAACAAAATTTTTATATTATGTAATGTTATAAGTAAATTGTAAAGTGTCTACTAAAATTTTAAAAAACTTTAAATAAAGTAATTTTTATATAATTTTTATAAAAATGTTGAAACCTATTAAAATAATAGGTACAATATATTATATCTGTTATTTTATAAGTTTGTAAAAATAACAACAATAATTTTTTCGTAAAAATTATTATTATGATTTTTTTAATTTAAATTAATATTTGACAAAAAATTTAAAGAAAGGATTTATTAAAAAATGAGTAATCTTAGTCAAAATAATGAAAAACATATATCATTTGAAGTTTTTCCTCCTAAAAAAGATGGTAATTTTTTAATCGCTACTGAAGTGATTAAGGAGATTTCAAAATTATCTCCCGATTTTATAAGTGTGACTTATGGCGCGGGAGGAAGTCAATCAAAAAAAACATTAGAAATCGCGTCGTATATAGAAAATGAGTTACATATAACCGCTGTAGCGCACTTGACTTGTATTGGAAGTACAAAAGAAGAAATATATAAACGATGTAAAGAATTTAAGGAGCGGAATGTCAGTAAAATACTTGCTTTAAGAGGTGATAGACCTAAAGATATGACAGACGAGAGGTATAACCATAGAGAATTTATATATGCTTCTGATTTAATTAAATTTATAAAAGAGAAATTTGATTTAAGTATCATTGGAGCTTGTTATCCAGAAAAACATTTTGAGGCTTTAAGCTTGGATGATGATTTAAAATACATGAGACAAAAGCAGGATTTAGGTGTGGAAAGCTTTATAAGTCAGTTGTTTTTTGATAATACTTATTTCTATAATTTTATGGAAAAAGCAAGAAAAGTAGGAATTAAAGCTTCTGTTCACGCTGGAATTATGCCTGTTACATCTGTAAAACAAATAGGTACAACTGTTTCTTTATCTGGTTCGTCTGTACCTAAAAAATTGTCGGATTTGATTGCGAAGTACAGCGACAAACCAAGTGATATGTATAAAGCCGGAATAGATTATTCAATAAATCAGATAAGGGATTTGCTAAAAAATTGTGTAGGGGAAATTCATATTTATACGATGAATAAACCGGATGTGGCAAAAGCTATCATAGAGGGAATCCAGTAAACTGTATATATTATAATTTATCTGAAAACTAAAATACTTATAAAAAATAAATTAAGTTCTGGGCTGTCTTAAAACTTAGTATTTATTGTTAAAATTTAATAAATTTTTAACAATTAAAAAATATTTTAGTTTTAAGACAACCTATAATAAAAATGGAAATTTTGTTAAAAAAAATAAACTGAAAGAAATAGCTGATTCCCTCAATTTATTTTTTTAAATTTTCTCCTGTATTTTGATTTTCAATTTTGCTGTAAGGGTTTATTTAAATAATAAATATATTTGTTAACTTAAACTCCATATAAGTTTCAATAGAATTTATCTTAAAGCTTTTTAGCGAAGTTAGACATAGCCTCTGAAATTTTAATTTGCTGAGGACATACGACTTCACAGTTTCGACAACCAACGCAAGCCCCAGGCCATTTTTCTTTGGGTAACGCTGATAATGCCATAGGCGCTATAAAACCCCCGTCTGTAAAATTATGTTCATTATATAAGGAAATTAACTCCGGAATATCAAGTTTTTGAGGGCAATGACTCACACAATAATGACAAGAGGTGCAGGGCAATGTTTTTTTACTGAGCATTGTGTCTGCTATATTTAAAAGTGTATTTTTTTCATTTTCTGTTAAGGGGGAATCTATTTTAAAAGTATGTATATTATCTTTTAATTGTTCGAAATTAGACATTCCTGAAAGAATCATTGTAACGTTTTTTATGGATTGTAAAAATCTAAATGCCCACGCTGGAATTTTCTCACTGGGACGTAATCTTTTGAGTTTATCGGAATCTTCTTCTGATAAGTTAGCAAGCTTACCTCCTCTTAATGGTTCCATTACCCAAACAGGTATGTTATGTTTTTTTAGTAGCGCGACTTTTGATTTCGCGTCTTGAAATGTCCAGTCGAGATAATTTAATTGTATTTGGCAGAATTCCATATATTTCCCATAAGCGTCAAGAAAACGTTCAATAATATCACAGCTTCCATGCGCTGAAAAACCAAGATATTTTATGCGGCCATTATTTTTTTGTTCTATTAAATAATTAAGTATATTATACTTTTCATCAAGGTAGGCGTCAATATTCATTTCACAGACATTATGAAATAGATAAAAATCAAAATACTCAATTCTGCATTTTCTTAGCTGTTTTTCAAAAATTTCTTCTACTTTATCCATATTTGATAAATCATATCCTGGAAATTTAGTAGCGAGATAATAACTATCACGAGGATACTTTTCAAGTAGATTACCCATTACTATTTCTGAATTACCACTATGATAGCCCCATGCTGTATCATAATAGTTTATTCCTTGCTCCATAGCATAGTCAATCATTTTAGCCGCTGCGTTTTCGTCTATTTTGGAATCATCGCCGTTGATGACAGGTAAACGCATTGTTCCCATACCAAGAGCCGATAGTTTTAAATTGTGAAAATCTTTATAAATCATTTTAGCAACTCCTTTTTTATTATATATTTAAAAATTTTTTGATATTTTCATAGTGAAAGATAACGAATATTATTTAGAAAACTTATATATAAGGTTTTAAACTTATTATATAGATTTTAGATACCTTGTAAATAAATATTTTTTATTAGTATATCATAATATATCACGTACAACAATAAAAATATTGATATTATTTATAAAATTCAAAGTGAAAAGATATTAAATTTTTTATTTCGCTATATACTTTTAAATCTAACTCTTGATACACCTTAAAAACACCTTAAAAACCAGCTTTTTGAACAAAATTACAATATACTTTATTGGAGAGTTTCTTCCATTATTATAATTACTTTTGTTAGCTAATTTTGTTTTTATATTCACTATCATTCTTCCTTATTGCTGTTTATAAAATTGTCAATAATATTTTTAATTTTTCTCACAATAAATGTACCGATACTAAATTGCATTTTCTCCGCTATCTCGATGGCTCTCTCCGGCCAATTACAGTTAATCTCAACGTAATTTTCTATAATATTCGCTAAAGTGCGTTTGAAAATTACTATTTTCTGGTGATTTTATCCATATCAAAATCGAAGAGGGGCATATAAATCCCATATATGTGAACGCCAGCTTATCATAACGGGGGGCAATGCGACGGAAGCCCTTCACTTTGAGAAAGTATTTCTCTGCCAGATGGCACTCTTTATACAGCCACCAGTCGCAACGGCGCTCAAATTTGGTTCCTTTTTTGGACGGGATAGTTGGATCCCCGCCATTTTCATAGATATAATCAATCAGATTCTGGCTGTCATAACCATGGTCCGCAAGCACAACGCTTCCTTCTATATTTACATTCTTCAGTACAGGGATGGCGAAATTGATTTCATTACGCTGTCCTTCGCTAAGCATCAGATAGACAGGATTGCCATAAGCGTCTGTGGCCGCATGGATTTTGGAACTGGTTCCTCCCCGACTGTGCCCGGTCCCGTTTGGAGGCCCCCTTTTTTTGCGCTTGCGCTGTACTGGTGAGCCTGGACAATTGTGGCGTCCAGTTATAGTTCAGCCTCAAGGCTGAGTACTCGGAAGATATTATCAAGAATACCGTCATCAATCCATTTGCGGAAGTGGCTGTATACCGAATTCCAGGGGCCATAACGCTCATGAAAGTCACGCCGCAGGGCACCGCTGCGTGCGATCCAGACCATCCCATTAAACATGGTACGGTTGTCCTTTGAAGGACGTCCGGGTTTTCCAGTTTTTTCTTGAGGAAGTAAAGACGCGGTCTGTTCCCATTCCTGATCGGTAAGTTCGTAACGACTTAACATAATAGCAGCCCCATTTTTCTTTATTTTACCATGAAAAGAGGCAATAAACAAATATTTTGTATACTTTTTAATTTTCAAACACGCTCTAGGAGATGATAATATGAAATACGAAAAATTAATTGAAAGAGTTAATGGGGGAGAAGAATTTTTATTTGAATATAATAATGAAGAATATTGGATTAGTCAAAATAAATATGGATATTATCTGACTAAAGTGAGTAATGGAGCTACACAAGAATTTGATAGGGTTTCAGAGTTATTCAAAAATGCTAAAATTGATGGTAAAACAATTTTAGAAATATGGAATATTATAAAAGAGCAATTTTAGTTTATTTTTCTAAATAAAACAAATAAACTTATGTTGTAGGAGAACGGACAGAAACAGGGTAAAAATGACATATGAGTATAACTCGCAGGGGAAGGTGACTTTGGAGAAAGGGGAGAAGGGAAGGAAAACAGAG
>CAJTVH010000027.1:0-31227 GCA_910579745.1 uncultured Clostridia bacterium
TAATAAGAATACGACCGTTTTCATCTGTTACATATTCGCTTGTGGTTTTGTTTTCAGTTTGAGTAATGCGGAATTTAGCGCCCTTTAAGGGTTCTTTAGTTTCCTCGTCAATTTTAAGGATTTCAAGGCTTGGTTTTGCTTTGTTTGTGAATACAAGTGTTTTGCACTTTCCCCACTCAAGCTGTATATCCTTGTGTGTTGTATCAAGCAAATATCCATCGGGACTTTCAAACTCCCATACAGTATAAACAGATTCTTCAAGGTCGGTTATAGTAACCGTTCCCGAATCATCGGTTATATATTCGCTTACTGTTTCACCGTCAGCCTTTTTTACATAAAACTTAGCGCCTTTAAGTGGTTTATTTGTTTGTGAGTCAACTTTCATTATTTGAAGTGAGGGACGTTTTCGGTTATCAAATTTAACTTCTGTAACTTTATTTTCTTCAAGCTTAACATCTTTGCTTTCTGTTGTGATTAAATATCCCGGAGGTGCGGCAATTTCTGTTACTGTATACCAGCCAGGCTCTAAATTCTCAATTTTGATTGTACCATCTTTGCCTGTAATGCCCTCATATACAATACTTCCATCTTTTTTCTTTACTGAAAATTCTGCTTTTTCAAGAGGAAAACCTGTACCCTCGTCAAATTTCTTTATCAAGAGTCCGGGTTTGGCTTTATTTTTCAGAGTAATAGCTGCGGTCTTTCCACTCTCAATTTTTATAGTGTGAGGAGTATTATCAAGTATATATCCGCTTGGTGCTGTAATTTCTGTTACTGTATAAGTTCCCTCCGGCAAGTTAGGAACTTTAGCCATTCCCATAGTGTCAGTAGTAACATCTTGAAATTTATTTCCTCCGTCTAAAGCGACACGTATAGTAGCTTTAGCAAGTTTTTCGCCTGTATCGGCATCAACTTTTGTAATAGTAAGGTCTGTATTAGGTTTATTGGTAAATGTTAAAACCGCCTGAGTATCTTTTTTAACAACAATATCTTTGTGGCTGTTTTTGTCAATTTGATAACCGTAGGGCGGTTCTATCTCATCAACATAATAAGCGCCTATATTTTCAAGAGCAACCGTTACTTGTCCGTTTCCGTCAGTGATATACTCTCCTATAACGCCGCCGTCAGCGTCTGTAACTTTAAATACAGCTCCGGCAAGTCCCTTTGATGTTCCTGTTTCAACTTTAACAATTTTTAATGTTCCGGGTGTGGACGGAGTAGGTGTAGGAGTGGGCGTTGGTGTAGGAGTGCTTGGTGTAGTTTCAGATTCTGTTTCTACTTCTGTGTTTGGTTCTGTTGTTGGTTCAGGTACTCCAACTACTTCTTCATAGGTTACAGTTGCTTTTATACTGCCACCGATAGGTTTTTTCGTTGTAACAACATAATCTTGTGTAGCTTGATTAAGAGAACTGCCGTATAAAATTACTTTTGCATTGCTGTCTGCATTTATATTTATATTAAAATTACCTTTTCTTTCAATGTTTGTTTTAGGTATCAAAATTTTAAATTTTTCACCTTGATTAAAAGATGTTTTATCGTTATTTTGTTCATCAGTAATTTTTGTTCCTGCTGGCGCTATACTATCCAAAGAAACTGTATAATTACCCGTTGAAGTTACTGTAAATGTTTGTGATAAATAATTATTCTCTTTAATATCCGGTTCTGCGGTTTCTGATGATGGAGTAGCTGTAACATTACCAGCTTTTGGAATTTCCGAAGTAGCCATTCCTGCCTGATAAATTGATTTCATAGCATTATAAACGTGCTGATTATTTTCACCGTTAGGCGACCAATCATTTATATTATTATAATGACTGTACATTATACACCATAATGCCATTTTTGTAGCATAATAAGCCTCATAATCAGACTTTAAACCTAATTGCTCAGCAGTTTTATATGGATAGCCATTCATTACACAACCCCAAGCTTTGGCAGATTGAATAGAGGTATCAGCATTTACATCATAACTTTTAGAATCGCTTTCCTCAACTCCGGGTTTATTAGGATTTATACAATAAGCAGGCATTTCCGTACCGTCTTTATCTTTATAAAGAACCATAGCCGGAGCAAAATCCTCGTGAAGTTCTCCACGCCATTTTAAGAGCTGTGTTCCTGTGCCTTTAGCGTATAAATGCACTTTCGACGATGTTTCTTGTTCTGTTCCTGCCGCATAAGCTATTGGTATATTTGTAAATACCATAATGAGCATAAGAACCATAGATAAAATTCTTTTTGACATATAAATTCTTCCTTTCTTTCACATAAAAAAGCGGTTTCGTTAAATCTACGAAACCGCTTTAAAACAATAGTTACAATTATTTATTATTTGTTTGCCGCAATATAGCCAGTAAGAACATTTGCTTGTGAGCTATTTTTAAAATCATCAAATGATATTTTTTGAACTACTCCGTCGTATCTTGGGTCAAATTTACCATCTCTTGAAGTGTTTGCTTCTGTAATATAAACATTAGTAGGAATGCCATTTGAATCTCTTTCAACATACTCAACATAAACCATATGTCCAGATTTACTTAAATCTTTTGGACAAAATACTGCTATTGTATTGCTTTGAATATCATTTATGTCAGTAATTACAGTCAAATCATCGTGTTTAATAGCGTTTGTTAAGCATTCTTTTATTCCTCCTAATTGATATGAGTATAATTTAATATCGTGTACCTCATAAAATCTACATTCAGCATACCAAGCACATTGTCCTATATTTCCGTGTCTATAAGTATCCGTATATTTATTATTATCAAGATGATTAGGGTCGTTAGGGTCTTTTAAAATATTACCAGGGGTATCTCCAACAACAGGCTTATTATCATCAGAATAAATAACAACAGACTTTTGTTCTGTTTCTTCTGTTACAATACTTGATGTAGTTTCCTCTGTGACAGTTTCAACAACATTTGGTGTAATTAGTGAATTATCTTCAACTTCTTTTTTAGTCGGAAGTTTATCTTTTGCCATAATCGTGATTGTCTTACTGTTTCCATTCCAGTCAACAGAACAACCCAACGCCTCGGATACGGCTCTAAGAGGAATATAAGTTTTTCCGTTTACAATTTGCGGAAGTACCTCAAAAGAAGTATCATTTACAAAGCCATTACTTTCTGTAACATAATCATCAAGCATTACAATCATTCTGTTTTCTATTGTCTGAATGTTACACCGTACTCTGTTTTTGTTTGTTCTTCGTTCAGCGTTTATCTGTTTTCCCTCGGATTCCCAGCGAACTTCAAAACCTAATTTTTCAAATATTGCTCTAAAAGGTACTAACGTCCTGCCGTTTGATAAAAATGGTGTATCATCTGTTATAAGCTGTTCACCGTCAATAAAAATCTTAATCTGCTCATCGGCGTAAATGCTGTAAATATTGGTACTGCTGAAAATTGTGGTACATAAGAGTAGTAAAGCTATAAAGTTCTTCATATTGAACACCTCCGCATTTAATAGTATATTTTTAATTATAAATACCCTAATTATACTATACTACAAAAGCAAACAGGTGTCAACACTTTCTTACATTTTTGTCAAAATTTCATTTTATTTCTTCCGCTTGAACACTCCATCTAAGCGATGGTTTATTTTCAACACAGGTAATAAGTGTAAGAGTATTTTTATCAGTCCAGCCGAGGGAAGTATAATCAGTGTCTTTTATCTGCTCTTTGCTGACGATTTTGTAATTACGTACACCATATCTTGTGGTATAGGTTAGTTTATCACCAATCTGCAAATTCTTTACAAAACCAAAATACCCTGATGCTCCTCGGTTGTGTCCTGCCAATGCAACATTATTATCCCAAGCGCTTGTACTCTCAAAGTGTCCGATTCCTTTTTTCATATTTTCCAGCGATTCGCCCTCGTAAACTTTAAGAGTTTTACTTATTTTAGGAATATTAAGTGTTCCGATACTTCCATCATCATACTTCCAAGCCACCGTATTTAAAACAGAGGTTGAGCCTGTTGTTGAAGTAGTAGCTGATATTGTTGCTGCGGGAAGAACAGTATCAGACAAAACAGAATCAGACACAATATTGCTTGTGGCACTTGTATTTACAGAGCCGCCGCCTAAGCCAACATTTGAGCCTGTTCCATAAGAAACCTTATCATTGTTATGATAAAGGCTTGACTGGTCTGTTGGTATTTCTCCCGAAAAAATACCATAAGACGGAGGAAAATGGGCAGCGTCCTTATTGCGTCTTATGTTTGTTGTTTCAGTATTTATTGGAACAATTTCATCGCTGCTTGTAGATTTCCCAAAAGTTGATTTTGTGTCTGCTCCGCTTGCAAATTGATAATTATTAGCTGCATACAAAGGTACGATGTTTATAAAACTTGAAACAAGCAAACACATAAGAAAAAGCTTATAAGCAGGTAAAAAAAATAATTTTTCAAAAATATGAATACGCTTACGTGTCATTTTTCTTTGAAAAATAACACTATCACTTAATTCTTTTGAAAAATTATTTTTTTCTTTTAAATTATTCAGTTTTTCCATAACTAAAAATTTCTTCATTTTTGATTCCCCTTTCTACTCGTCATCTTCTGATATTTGAGGGTATTCATCATCAATAATTGATTCGTTATAAGCATTATTTTCCCGCCTTTTAATTAAAAAAAGCACAATAAAGCCTATAATACCTCCCAAAACAGAAAACAATACAACAAAGAAAATAAATGTTCCCGATGTTTTTTCGTTTTCTCCATCATCTCCTTTCACATTTTCGAAAGAAATTAAATCTTCCTCTATATAATCATTTACAGGCAATTTTTCATTAAATATTGCCGTATAAATGGTTTTGCCTTGTATGGCTTTTGAAATAGAACCCTTATATTCAGCCGTTACCGAATAGCCTGTTACAGCGGTTTTACTTACTGTTGCCGTATAAGTTGCGACTGCCGTATAAATTGACGGCAGTTCGTTATAATCAACAGATGATGAAGTATGCACTTTCCATTCAATTCCTGCAATATTCATTATTTTTCCGTTTTCGGTAATGGTCTTGGGAATAAGCGTAGAATCGTTGCTTGATAAACCGGGATATTCCCTAACAGATGATATAGTAAAATTATCAGTTTTTGTACCGCCTGTTTTGATTTTTATACTGCTTATGTCGAGATTTAAAATTCCCATATATCCATCATCAGATTTATACTCTATTGTTGGTGCAAGCTGCTTTACAATGGCATTTACATCATTTGTGTCAGTGTTTAAAGAAACTGTTTTCGTATGCTCTTTTACGTCAATAGAAGAACTTTCTTTTTTTACAATATCTGATAATGTATAGGTCAAACTGCCTTGCTCAAAATCATCACAAGGTATATCTTCCGGCTTTTCATCTTCTGATAGTTCATAAGTTTTAATAACTTTTCTTGTGCCGTTTTCATTTGATTCATAAACGCTTACGGGATAAAGTTTTGGCAATTTCTCTGTTGTTTGATTTTCATAAGCCGTTTCAGAAGTTAAGCTGTTTTCCTGTTCAGCAAATATATCAGACGGCATATTTAAAGTCAAAACCAAAATAATTAAGAATGATGTAATATACTTCATTAATATATCCCCCTCAATTTTTTAGAAATCTACAAAATCGTCAATGCCGTCCGACAATTTTTCTTTATCTTCTGTAATTTTGTTTTCCGCAAGCTGTGACTGAATGAAAATTTCATACATTTTATCGCTTAACTTCTTATGCTGATGAAGATGCAGAAGAGTATACCATTCTTTTAAAAAATCGCTTATTTCCTTATTTCTGAAAGAAATGTATGTTATATCCTCTTTCTTGGCAAGGCTGATATTGTTCTTTTGTGATTGACGTAGAATATATGTAATTACAGCATTTTCAGGACTTATGTCTTTAGCAATATCCTCCACTATACTCTGCTCAATCGTCTTTTCCTTTTTATCTTTTTTCTTTCCAAAACGCCAGAATGCCATTGTTAAAACCTCCAACCTTTGTTAAATTTTAGAAATACCGAATGAAATTGGTCGGTATTTCCTGTTATAAAGCCAATGTATCTTTTTTCTTTTCGGAAACGGCTTTCTCTTTATTCTCCTGTGCTTTTTCATTTTCTTTATTCTCCTTATTTTCAGAAACTTTTTTGCTTAAATCAAACTTTTCCGAAAGAGTTGGTTTTTTCTTTTCCTGACCCTTATTGTCATTATCGGAAAGAGTAATGTCGCTGTGTTTTTGAGGATTAAGTTTTTCAGAAAGTTCGTTAAATTTTTCCAAAGCCTTTGTATCACCAAAATCGGCAGCTTTTCTGTAATAATCCATTGCCGCCCTGAAATTCTGCTTTACGCCTATGCCGTTCATCAGACAGTCGGCGGCATTTTTCAAACCGTCAAGATTACCTTTGTCAGCCGCCTGCTTATATAAATCAAATGCTTTTTTGTCACTTTTTGAAACTCCGTTGCCGACAGCGTAACAATCCGCAAGATTAACCATTGCAAAATCATCGCCGTATTTTACAGCTTTTTCAAAATACTTTACAGCCTGTTTTATGTTTTGTTTAACTCCGTCACCGATAAGATAACAAACCGCAAGATTGTTAAGAGCATAGGAATCATTTTTTTCAGCCGCTTTTTCGTATAGCGTGATAATTTTATTTTTTTCAGCAGACTGCTGGTTTTCAAGGGTTATAGCAAGGTTTCGCTGTGCCGCTGTATGGTCTTGTTCCGCCGCTGAATTAAGATATTCAATAGCTTTTTTCTCGTCTATAACAACATTCATTCCTGTCAAATAGCAAACGCCCAGCATATTCTGGGCGTTTGCGTTATTCTCGTCTGCTAATCTGTGCAGGGTTTCCATAATATCGGAATTGTTTTCTTTGCTGATTATCTCAGACGTAAAGTATTTATCCATAGTTCCGCTGTCAATATCGTTTATAATATCTGTATTTGTCTGCATTATATCGGAATATTTCTGTGTTTTTACAGCTTTAAGCGTTGTTTCTTCCATAGTTTTTTGTTTTTTGAGTGTTTCGTCATCAATATCCGGCTTGTTTTTTGTTTGTACTTCATTTTCAGGCAGTCTGTTTTCCTGCATTTCATTTGTTTGAATTTTATTTCCTTTAGGTTTAGGATTGTTGATTTTCTCAAAGTCCGAATATGTAAATTCTTTATCAAAATTTACATTTCCCTTTAATTCAACTTTAGGAATATTTTCTGTCAATTTGTTAAGCGTTTCTTTTTTTACATCATTAGAATTGCTTTTTGTACGCTTGTTTTTTCGTCTTTTCGCCATACTTTAATGTCCCTCCTGTTCTGCTATTTTTTTGCCGATTGCGTAAACTACATTTACAGTAACAGCGTTTCCTGCTTGCTTATAAAGCTGTGAATCTGAATTTACGGCTCTTGCTTTTTCAAACAAATCATCACTAAACCCTTGTAAACGAAAACATTCCCGAGGCGTTAATTTTCTTATTCGTACATTATTTTTGTCTTTTATTTTTTCATTAACGGTTATAGACGTTACTGTATCGTGATTGTCCATAACTGCGAATGAAATTCCGATAGGTGATACAATTCTTCCGTCACTGTGTCCGCTCAGTGTATGATTGCCGATAACATTTATTTTATTTATTTCAAGAACGGCTGAATTTGCGGCTGTACGGTTTACAAATCCGGCATTATATCTTGCTGTAATACAACGTGCGGTATCTGTAATTTTTGGTTTTATTGTAGATTGGTCTATAAGATAAAGACCTGTTTTTGCACCGTAACCGCCGCCGTTACTTCCAAGTGTAACAGAAACACCGTTGGTATCATAAACACGATAACCTTGGCTGCCACCTATAATTTGGCTAAGAGCTGCGCCGTTTTCTCCGGTGACAGGTAATATTTTTCGTCTGCCTCTGTTTCTAAGATGTCCAACAGTATACACACGTTCTCTGTTTTGAGGGACTCCGTAATCTTTTGAGTTGAACACCTGCCATTGCAAATCGTACCCGCTTTCGTCCAGTTCACAGAGATATTCGAGGAAATCCCATCCTTTATTGCTTGACAAAAGACCTTTAACATTTTCGAGGATAATCCATTCGGGTTTATCTTTTTCTTTTTTGCCTTTGAGGAGATTAACGAAGTCAAAAAAGAGATTGCTTCGTCCTCCGTGTAAGCCGTTTCTTTTCCCTGCAATGCTGACTGCCTGACAAGGACTTCCCGCACACCATAAATCTGCTTTTGGAATATTTTCCGCTTTGACTGCTGTGATATCATTTGCGTACCACTCTCCTTTTGTATCATACATAGCCGTATAGGATTTTACGGCAAACTTATCTTTTTCGCAGAATCCTATACATTTCATTCCAGCTTTTTCAAGTCCGAGTCTGAAACCGCCTATTCCTGCAAAAAAATCAATGAACTTAAGCATTTGTTTCTATTCTCCTTTGCGGGAAAATTTTTGTCTGTACTTATTAAAAGTGCGCAAAAGAAAAATATAATTAAAAATTCAGTCAAACCAACTGTAATTAAAATTATTTTCATTTCATAATTCCCTCTTAAATTTTTTTATTTTTTCTTGATGAAACAATGCGGAAAACAAATGTAAATACCGCAATAATTAATCCCGTAAAAATAATAATTTTTTTCATTTTTAACACTCCTTATTTTTCTTTTCAAAATTAAGTTTAAAATTTACATAAGTACCTGTATCGTCAAGCAAAACATCAGCCGCATAAGTTTTCCCTGTTTTTTCGGAATACAAGTCTTTAAAATGCACTTTGCCGTCTGAAAGCAGCTTTTTTGCGGTTGGTTTTGTCAATTCTTTCTTTTTCATCTGAAAGAAATAATTCTTTTTCCATAAAGCAAAATTACAATCTTTATTTGAGCAGTGAAAATTTAATTTACTCTCATAAATATTTGAACCGCAGCGAGGACATTTTCCTATTACTTCTCTGTCCGAAAAAATACTCATATCTGTTGTTAAAGATTTGCTGTCTGATACAATTTCCTTAATAAAGGCTTTTATATCGTTCATAAATTCCTCACTGTCAGATTTGCCTTTTGCGATAAGAACAAGCCTGTTTTCCCATTCCGCCGTCATTTTTGCTGATTTCAATTTTTCGGGAACGCATTCAACAAGTTTTTTGCCTTTTTCTGTTGGGATGATCTGTTTATTTTTTCTTTCGGCGTATCCTCTTGAAATAACTGTTTCAATAATTCCTGCTCTTGTTGCGGGAGTTCCTAAACCTTTTCTTTCAATATCATCTGTATCATAACTTGAATTTCCTGCTCGTTCCATAGCCGACAGCAAAGTATCTTCTGTATAGGGTTTTGGCGGCTGTGTGTAATGCTCGACAATTTTGGAAGTAATATTATACTCATCGCCAAGCTGAATGGACGGCAGATTTTTTTCTTCCTCTGTTTTTTCCGGCTTGTATCTTATGAAATCAAAAAAGTTATCATCAATCTGACGATAACCTTTATTAATAACCGTTTTCCCTTTTGCCTTGAAAACAATATCATTGCATTTAAGGGTAACAACCGTATTTTCATAAACATACTTTTCTGCCGCTGCGGTCAAAAGCCTTGCCGCAGTAAGATAAAGAGTTCTTTTGTCTGTATCCAAAAGTTCTGATAAATTTGTACTTATTATGTTTACTGTTGGAATAACAGCGTGATGGTCGGATACTTTTTTATTATTCATAACAGGTTTGATATTTGCCTTATAATCAGTATTTTTCGTAAAGTCTGTTATACTTTTAAGTATCTCAATAACATCTCTTGCCGTATCTTCCATATCCTCAGTTAAATATTGGCTGTCAGTACGAGGATAAGTTAAAAGTTTATTATCGTAAAGTCTTTGAACGCTTTCAAGAGTTTGCTGAGCCGTAAAACCAAAAATACGGTTTGCGTCACGCTGTAATGTTGTTAAGTCGTACAGCTTTGGAGGATTGATTTTCTTTTCCTCTTTTACAATATCAACAACTTTTGCTCTGCCGATTTTACAGCTATCCAAAAGCAACTTCGCTTTTTCTTCAAACATAATTTTGTCAGTATAAGCGCAAAATTCGCCGCAGTTCATTTCAATAGTAAAGTATTTTTCTTTGACAAAATTCTTTATGTCATTATCACGTTTTACAAGCATTGCAAGGGTAGGAGTCTGCACTCTGCCAATACTTAAAGCCTTATCAGAATTATAAAGGGTTGTAAAAAACCTTGTTGCGTTTATTCCCACAAGCCAGTCGGCTCTTTCTCTGCAAAGCGCTGATTGATAAAGGTTTTCGTAATAATCCCCGTCTTTGAGATTTTCAAAGCCTTTTTTAATAGCGCTGTCCTCCAAAGACGAAATCCAAAGTCTTTTTATTTTTTTAGAACATTTTGACATATTGTAAACGTGCCTGAAGATAATTTCTCCCTCACGTCCTGCGTCTGTCGCACATATAACCTCCGAAACATCAGTATCATTCATAAGTTTTTTGACTATGCTAAACTGCTCGCCTGTGTTTGTCTTTATAACATAATTCCAATGTGATGGAATAATGGGTAGTTTATCCCACTTTTTATATTCTTCACCATAACTTTCGGGTTCGGCTAAACCTATTAAATGACCGATACACCAGCTTACAATGTACTCATCATTTTCAATATAGCCTTTGCCTTTTTTGCTTATACCCAAGACTTTCGATATACTATGTCCAACGCTTGGCTTTTCAGCTATAATTAACTTTCGCATTTAATTTTCCCCTTTCAAAATCGGTCTTTCATACTTTTTTAATTCCTCAATAATCAAATCTTTCGGCAGAACATCTCTGCAAAAATAAGCGCTTGCAAAGTGATTGCCTTTTTTGTATTTTTCAAAGTCATCATTTGTATGGTAATCAATCCTTTTGTCAAACGCTAAAATCTGAATACCGTTTTTAAATACCTTAAATCTTTTCAGTCCTTGCAGGCTGTTCATCGGCAATAATACGGCAAACGGCTTTTTTAACTCGTCAAGTCTTTCAAGCATTTTATCTTTTTTGCTGAATGGTAAATTTGTAATTATTACATCATAATGTGTGTCAGGTTCATAAGTTAAAAAATTTTGACCGCTTTTTATACTGCTGTTAATGACTTCATAGCCATTTTCATTAAATAATTTTACAAATGCCGACCAATGTTCATCACAAGGACACCATATGACTTTATTTTTTGGTATGTATTTAAGTAATGGCTCAACAGCATAAAAAGGAGTGAAAACCTCATCACCACCTGATGTTCTGCAAGCCTTTAAATACGCTTTATTTATCAATTTACATCTCGCCTTTCATACAGAAATATTTTTCAGCTGTATCTGGATAAAGTGCTGTAAACTCATCAAGATACCGCCAAGCGGCTCCCTTTTTATTGCCGTCTTTGATATAACTTTTAAAGTCATTTCTGTAAATTTTATTTCCTTTTACGCTCATTCCACGCTGTTTGCAAAAATCACTGAATGTCATTTTCTTAAACAAATTCGGCTGATTGCACCAAGCCGCCGCATTTATGTAAATACCTCTATAACAGCTTGAATTATATTTCTCATACCGCATAACGTAAGGAATACAGCCATATTCAATAAGAATTTTTATTCTTTCAAAAAGACTTATTATATCGTTTTTCCAAAATTCCTCGTCATAAATATTGTTTTGGTGATTATAACCGCATAAAACATAAAATTTTATTTTTTTGTCAGTGTATTTACGTATTAGCTTTAACTTTGAAATAATTAAATCTTTATCGGCAATATTATCAAAAGCAAATATATAATCACCAATCCATTTTATTTTATTGAAAATGTAATCGCATTTTTCATCTGTAAGCAAACGCTCATCAATGCCTTGTTTAAAAACCAATCTTTTTCCCGTTGAAATTAACTCATCAAATATGATTTTCCAATCGGAACAAGCTAAAACATTATCGTCAAGCAGACATATATAAGGTCTTGAATTGTCAATAAATTCAGCTATACCACTATGTTTTTCGCTTTTCTTATAATGTTTATTGACACAAAAATTACATTGCCTAATGCAGCCCCTTGTTGCAAAACCTATTGAATAATCAGTATAATATTTCAGTAATTTTTTTGTAATACCGTTTTCAAGCTGATTTTTTACCCATTCATCATATAAATGATAATCGGGCATACAATGTTCAATTTCATAAGGCAAAGGAGGTGCTTTATCATAGAAAAAGCCTGTACCGCCGTATTGAACATTAGAAAACGCAAGCACTTTTTCAGGTACCTGCGTATCTGTAAAAACCTTTGAAATATATACTTTATCGTATTTTTCAATATCATCATAATTCAGTAAAAGTGAAACATTACCGCCTTTATTTTTATGATAACCGCTTATTTTCATTGAAACTAAATTAGGAAAACGGTGTTTTTTGCTATACATTAATTCAGCGTCTATTATGCCTATTTTCAAGTAGTTTCCTCCTCTTGACCGCCATTTAGAATAAGCGGCATAATTGTATATTTCCAACTGCTGTATTCATAAAGGCTTAGTTTGCCGTCTTTGTAGTCCTGCGTTTTCTTATGCCACATACGAAGATATTCATTGAATTTAGGGTCATCAACAATTATGCTTATTCTGTCATTTTGAAAAAGAAAGTCTATATTTGATCCAAACTCATTAAGCCATAAGAGCAAATCACCCAATTCGGAAACGCCTATATTTTCTCTTATATTACAGTCAAAAATAGACACGGGGACATTAAGAACAAAAGCCAGTTTCTCTATTGTTTTTCTGCTTGGTATTCTATCTCCCGTTTCATATTTAGCAATCATAACATCAGCGGAATTTATCTTATATCCGCAAAGCAATCCCAATTCTCTTTGTGTGTAACCTCTGAATTTCCTTATTTTTTTAATTTTATTTCCTATCATTTTGTAACCACCAACCAAAAGTTTATTTGCGTAAAAAAAAGATACCGTAAAGTATCTCTAAATGTGATTTCAGTCTGTCTGAGAGCCATTATTATTTGGTTTTGTTATATCAGTTTTTTTCTTGCTTTCTTTTGTTTCTTTGAAATTATCAATACTTTCAAAAAAATCTCTTATACTCATATTGTTAGCTTTTAGATTGTCACTTACCGTTCTTGTAAAGAAATTTTCTCTTTTGTCGGTAAGCTTTTTTAAATCTTTTCTTACTTTTTCAATTTTATCATCATAACTATCAATAGTTTCAATGATTTTTTCTCTGTTTTCTTCTTTCATTTAATTTATCACTTCTTTCTTATGAGAAATGCTGATTCCAAAGAAATAAAAATGATTTTTGAAAATATGAATGTTTACTATCGGTGATTTTTCCTTGAAAAATACACCTATCATTCTCATTCTTTCAAAAATTTATTTTTTCTTTTTAAATTATTCAGCATTTCCTTTAATCAGCCTCTTTTGAAAAGTCAAAAAATAATTCCGGGTTAAGAACATTTTCCTCAATATCGGCTTTATCCGAAAAATCACAAGGCAGTTTATACATTTCAAGATGTATATAATCTTGTGTATTTTCTGGTATATCAAACTCGTTTTTTCCTATGTTATGATAGTTTGTAAATGTTGAACAAGGGAATAATTTATCCGCAAAAATATCCTCGTTTTCCGTATCGTTGGCGGTATCAGGAATTTTATAATTTACTTCCATATTGCCGCCGACAATGCCAAGTTTATCGCCTTGTCTTACAACTTTTGAAGATGCGGTTGGTATATATGACGCTTTTGAGCAGGATATTTTTATAAGATAACCGTCTTTTGTAAAATCAAAGTTATTACCATTGTATGAAGTACATATTGTATACTCAAAACCTCGCTTTTCTCTTTGTTTTACTTTACAAAGTCCCTTGATTGGGGAATAAATAATATCTCCTTCATCTGCCGACAAATCAACAGCGTAATGATATGCCGTTTTATTTGAAACACTTCCATAAACATCAGTATGTTTATCTTCCGGCTTTTCCGGCGGAGTATATTCAAGAGCAATCTGTTTTCCAAAATGTTTTGCTATTCTGTCTGAAATGACTTCATCAGTCTGCAATTCAAGAGGAAAAATCAAGTTGCCGACTGCTATATTACCGTATTTATAAACATATTCGTACTGTTCTTTCATTGAGGTATTCTCTTTATCGTCAGAATCAAAGCGAATCATATCATTTTCAATGATGTAGTTTACACTGTATTTTCTGCCGAAATAGTAATAATCGTGAGAGCCGCTATTTGTATACGCTGTGCTGTAAATAGGTGTTTCAAAATTATATTTGGGGTCTTTTCCGGGTTCGGTATTCTTTATTACAATTTTATGATTATAAGTTAATTGGTGCAGTTCCTTTGCACAGCTTTTAAGCTGATATTCTCCAACAAAACCTACAAGACTCGCAAACCAGCCTAAATTTTCATTTTTTACTTGAAGATAGGCAAGCATAGCACGATAGTCGTCCGTAGTCCAGCGATATAATTCAAGCATTTCATCACAAGAAGAAAACTCCATATTAAAGCCTTTATATGTTGGTTTTCTTTCAGAACCATCACTTGTTTTGCTGAGAGTAATCAAACAATTTACTTCGCTGTCAGATGGGTTTGCACTCAGATTATCATCGTTTGGAACATCAGTGGCAAGCAGATAATGATAATTGTAAGACTTTGAAGAATTATCATTTTGTCTTTCAATATCAACATTTGTTTTACCCTTGCTATACCAGTTATTTTGCTGATTATAGTCAAGTTCGGCAACATATTTAATTATTTGCGTAGTGTCAAGGTCTGTACCCGTCTGCCAGGTAATACTGCTTATTATCACCACGACTGCCACACAGATAATAATGACAATGAATACTGGCAGAAACATAATAAAAAGTTTTGCTGCAATAGCTGATAAAGCAGAAACTGTACTTTCCGCTATTTTTTTTGCGGCTTTTTTTACCAACTTTTTTTGATGTACTTTTTTTAATGCTTTCTTTTTTTGACGTTTACGTATTTTTTCTTTGAAATTTTTTGCGGCAGATTTTATATTACTCGGAGTGTTTTTTATTGCTTTGCCTGTGCCGATAATACCTTTTGCGGCTTTACTTCCTGTATTTATTGCCGCTTTTGCACCTCTTTTTGCTGTCATTGCTTTATCTGTGGTTTTTATTATATCATCAACCGCTTTAAAGGCTAAGTCATTTTCTCCGGCTTGTTCAATCTCTGATTTAATGCTTTTCATAATGGAAGAACCGCCGACTTTTATAACTTTTTTAGCGGAACTGTTTGCCTGTTTTACAATGCCCCTAAACTGATTTTTTAATTCACTTTTTATGTTCAGATTTTTGGCTTTCTGCATTATTTGTCTTTTATTGTAGACGGTTTTTCGCTTGTTTCCTCTTGTTATTTTCGGCGGTGTTTCAGTCTTTTCCGGCTTTAAAATTTCAACTGCGGTCATTGATATAACCGTACTTTTCAAGGCTTTATCTTTTGAATTTTCGGATTTTAAAATGCTATTATAAGAGAAATCCTGTTTTATGTTTTGAGCAGTCTTTGAATTATTGTCAGCATATTTAAACGCTTTATTTTTTTCAGACATATTTTTTATAATGTCTTTGTGAGCAATTTCCGATAATTTTGACCTGTTGTTATTTTTAAAATCCGTTTTATCAGATAAATATTCCTTTGTGGTATATGAAAAAGCGGAATTTTGGTTTTTTGGAATAATGTCAACACTAAGTCTTTTTTCTTCAATTATTATAGTATCATCTTTTGAAGTTACTATTTCCGTTTCTTCTTCTGAATACTTAAACGCTTGATTTTTTTCGGAATCAGCATTAACAGGCTTTTCGGACATTTTCTTTATTGTATTTTTATGGGCAATTTCCGACAATTTTGACCTGTTGTTATCTTTAAAATCCGTTTTATCAGATAAATATTCCTTTGTGGTATATGAAAAAGCGGAATTTTGGTCTTTTGAAAGAATATCAACTTTAAGCTGTTTTTCATCAAAAATTACTGTATTATCTTTTATAGTACTGATTTCCGATTTTTCTTCTGAATACTTAAATGCTTTTGATTTTTTATCATCAGCAATAATGTTGGTTTTATCCGAATTATCACTTACAAAAGTTTTATTGTTTGCATTTGTATCCTTTACAACACTTCGAACATTATCTTTAATAAGTCTTTTATCAAAACTTTTTATAACGCTTTCCGTCTTTTTATTTTCTGATTTTACTACATCATAAGCAGAATTTTCTTTATAATCAAAGGCTTTATCTTCAAGATTTTTTTCTGAAATATAAGGCTTATTTTCAGCAGGAACATTTTTAAAATTTTTGTTCTTTTGGTGAATATAAGCCTTATTTCCCTTTGTTTCTTTTGGTTTTTCAGAAATAGCAGTATTTCTATTTTTTACAACTTCATTTGCAATATCATAATTATGTCTGAAAACTCCCTCGTTATTTTTAGGCTTAACAATTTCACTGCTGCCATTATTTTTTATTATATCTGAATTGTTTTCTTTAATAATTCCGCTGTAAGCGTTATCAGTATAATCATTTATAATATTTTCTGAAACAATGTTGTAATTCTTTGCCGGAATACTTCTGCTCTCTGAATTGTAGTTTTTATCAGAAGTGTATGTTTTGCTTTCTGTTCGATTTTCGGAAATGCTTTCACCTTTTATAACATCGCTTACAATAGAAGAATTATGTTTAAAGGCATTGGCGTTATCTGCTGATTTTACAACTTTGGAAGTAGTGTCACCATCTCTTACAATATCAACCTTATTCTCATTAACAGCGGAATAGCTGTTTATGTTTTGATTTTCCTTACCATACCTTATCTTGCCGGAATAATCACGCATTGTGACATATTCTTCGGTTTCATTGTTTTTTATTGCCTTTGCCGATGATAATTCTGTATTTATATTCTTTTTTTGACTTTCCTCAATTTGACGGCTGTTTATTTCTGTTTTTGTCTGGTTGATTTTTTCTTTGCTGCTGTTGTTTTTAATTATACTTTTGTTTGTTTTTTCATAATTATTTATGGTAGCACCTCTTTCTATTTTGAAAATGATTAATAATGGGAAATTTTGCTAATTCTCTCTGCCGCAAGTAAACAGCTTTTAGGATTAATTTCAATACCTATAAAAGAACGATTATTTTGAACAGCCGCTAATCCTGTTGTGCCGCTGCCGAAAAACGGGTCAATAACAACTCCGTCTTCCGGACAGCCAGCCAATATACATCGTTCAGCCAATTCAACAGGATAAGCCACAAAAAAATCACCTTTATACGGAGTAGTATTAATATTCCATACGTCCCTGCAATTTCTAAACGGTGAAAAATTAATATCGTCAATACTTTTGTTTTTAGTTATCGCAGGTTCGGCAATGGAAAATGAATCATAATAATATCTTCTTGATTTTGAAAATAAAAACACGTGTTCATAAGAGCGTGTAGGGCGGTCTTTTACATTTTCCGGCATTGCGTTTCCCTTTTGCCAGATAATATCACTTCTTAAATACCAGCCATCAGAACGGAGAGCAAAAGCCAAAAGCCAAGGAATACCAATTAAATCTTTATGTTTGCAGTTCTTGACATTATAAGTTATTGAAGTCTGCTGACCATTTCGTCCTTTAGGATATTTTGGATCGGTGTGTACTCCTTTACTTCCGGAACCGCAATAAGAATCGGCAATATTAAGCCACAAAGTTCCATCTTTTCTAAGCACTCTGCGCAGTTGTGCAAAAACCTCAGTCAGCTTTTTAATGTATTTTTCCGGTGTTTTTTCACGACCTATTTGTCCATCTATCCCATAATCACGCAAACCATAATACGGCGGTGAAGTAACACAGCAATTAACACTTTCGGAGGGAAGATTTTTAAGTGCCGCAAGGCAATCGTCATTAATAATATAATCAGCTAAATTTTCCATTTTTTAACCTCTTTTCTAAATAAAAAAGCCATTGTATAATTTTTTATATACAATAGCTTTTTATTTTGTAATATTTTAATTTTTTATTGTAATATTTGATAAAATCACGTATAATATATATAAATTTAACAAAAGTGTTATTTGTTTTTTTCACGTTTTATGACTTCATCTAATTTGGTAGTCATCATTTGGTAAAGTTTAGTATCATTAGGAAATTTATCAATAAACGGAATAATTGAATTTCCGGCAAACATCAAGCCTTGTCCTGCTGATGAATTTGTTACAAAACTTAACTGTGTCGGTGAAATATTAAGTATTTCACCAAGTTTTACTCTGTCGGGTGTTGCTTGATTTAACATCATAATATAGTCGGAATTGCTTAACATTTTGCTTGCAAGGGGATTTTCAAGCAAATCGCTGACATTTTGGGTTATACCTGTACAAATACCGCCGTATTTTCTTGCTCTTTTCCATAAGCTGTTGAGAAATGCCGCTGAAAATGGATTGCTGAACAAAAGATGTGCTTCATCAATAACTATCCAGGTTCTTTTGCCCAAAAGTCTGTTCGATGTAACCCTGTTCCATATCTGGTCTAATATTACAAGCATACCCAAAGTTTTAAGCTGGTCACCAAGTTCTTTGATGTCATAAACGACAAAACGGTTATTTACGTCAACGTTGGTTTTATGTGCAAAAAGATTGAAAGAACCTGTTGTATAAAGTCCTAATACTTTTAAGAGATTGTTTTTTTCTCTTTGCAGTTCCGGTGCTTTTACTTTTTCTAATTCTTCACAGAAGTCCATCAATGTTGGCATACCGTTTTTGGGATTTTTAAAATAATTTCTGTATGTTTCCATCAAAGTACGGTCAACGAGAGTTCTTTCCGCTCCTGACAAGCCTATGCCGCTTTCTTTGGTAACAACAACATCAAGAAAAGAAAAAATAAACTCAGTTTTAAATGACAGAGGATTATCGTTTCTTTCTTCATCATCACCGCCCGAATAGTCCATTGTAATATCAAGAGGATTGAAAAAAGTATTTGTGTCATTGCTGATTTTTATGATTTCTCCGCCAAAATTTGAGGCAAGGGTCAGGTACTCCGACTCTGGGTCTATTACAAGCACTTCGTCACCAGCACAAGATAACAATATGTTTACTAATTCTCTTTTTGTGGCAAAACTTTTACCGCTGCCGGGAGTTCCCAAAACAAAACCGCTGGGATTTTTTAATCCTTTTCTGTTAAAGAAAATAAGATTTCTTGAAAGTGCGTTCAATCCGTAATACATTCCGTTTTTCTCAAATAATTCCTGCGTTGTAAACGGTATAAATATCGCCTGACTTGCTGTTGTAAGTGTTCTCCTTATTTTTATATCATTTTTTGCAAGGGGCAAAGTAGCATTCAACGCCGATTCCTGCTCACAGGCAATAGGCATTAATTCACAAGAATGAGAACGGGCAACGCCTTTTAATTTTTCAACATTTTCTTTCAATTCTTCCATTGTTGCGGCTGACGTAAAGACAATTACAGAACCTTTAAAAATCCTCTGATTTTTGTTTTGTATATCGTCAATCAAAAGGTTTGTTTCATCAATATGCCTTTTTAAATGCTGAGGTATCATATCCGGGTCAGTGCCTTGTCTTATCAGTTTTTGCTGTCTGTTTACTTTGTCCTGCTCCATAAAGGCTAATTTTGTCTTAACCATTTCAATAGCTTTGCTGTTATCCATACTGTTTGTATGAATATTTATTGTTGTGTTGCAGGGAATTTCAGATAAAGCGTTTAACAGCTTATCCGATAAATCCGTAGGGAATTTTTTCAGCATAAGCACTTGTCCATAGTAATCGCCAAATTCAAACATTGTCTGTTTGCTGTTGAGTTTGAAATCAAAAAAATACGGTGCGACAAAATCTTTTGTAGACAATCCCGAACCTACCAAATCATCATAATCAAATTTCAGCGGTTCAGACGGATTTAAAATGCTGTTTATATGTTCAAGTCTTTCTTCACCGGAAATACTCATCACATCGCACCCAAGACTTTTAAACATTCCCGTTAAATCGGTTTCAATACGCATTAATGCGGGATATGCTGTTTCGTAATTATCTGCTTTAATTCCAAAAGTTATATATTTTTCACGAATTATTGAATTTTGTCCTTGAAGTGCCTTTTTTTCAAGCATTTCATTATATTCCTGCCTTAGATGGTCTTTATCGTCATTCTGCATTTTCAAGAACATCTGACTTTTAAATTCGTCTTTATCAATCCGGCGGTTATGAACGGTAATCTGAACATTGACTTTAGGGTCAAAATAGTTGAGTATCTCACAATATTTTGAGAAAATATCAATTTGCTCATCTCTCTGTGCCACCTGATAATTTATATCAGAAAATTTAATCATTTTTGAAAAAAAGTTTCCTCCCGACTGGCTGATTCCGTTCTGAAACATATATTTATAGCGAATTGATTCCTGACAGCTTTTAGGTGCTGCCTCGGCTTTTAGCTTTTTTCGGCTTTTTTTGTTTTTCTTTTCTATTGTTTCCTGCTGCTGCTTTAATGCTTTTATACGCTGTTTTTCTTTTTCTTTCAGCGCCTTTTTTTGTGATTTCAACAAGGTCATATTCTGGCTTTGCTTTTCCTTTATTTTTGCTTTTGTGCCTTTGTTCTGTCTTACTAAGAACACGTTTATCACCTCGCTTTTTGCCTTGCTGCATTATTTCTTTTTCTTCCTCTGCCATCATCTCCTGTATTGCCTGCCGATACTGCTCAACCTCAATAGGCAAGATATTTTTTTCTATATTTGTTTCATAACCTCTTTGATTTTTGCTGAAAAAGGCATATAGTTTTATTTTTAAAAATGTTTCAAAATTGTAGCCGTCTTTTTTAATAAAACCCAAGCAAAACGCCGGAATTGTGACAATCATTGTTGCGTAAGTCGCTAAATCAGAATTTATGTTTCTTAATAAAAGAAACGTCGGAATACCGCATAATAAAGCTATTCCGCCGCATACAAGCTGTCTTATCGAAAGTCCGGCGATAATACTTTCCTTGTAATCCGCAATTTCTTCTGGTACTCGTACTTCTATTGACATTTTCAAAACCTCCTATTAGTAATTCCGGTAAATTAGAAGAAGATATTTTATTCAAAATTTCAGTGAAAGGCGTTTTGCTTTTTAAACGCCGGTAACGTTAAGAAATATTGAATAAAATATTTTTTTCTTTCCTAATTTTTATTCCGGGATTACTTCAAACGGCATTCATAACTTGTTTTACAATTTTACCGCTTGAAAATACCGATACAGCCAAAGCCGCCGCATATAAAATATTTTGCAGCAAGAACGAATTAATAAATTCGCTGACATCTATTGACGAGTCATATGCCCTCACAAATGTACTCATTAAAGCGTTGTAAATTAGAAAACAAGCTATAATTGCTGAACCCTGCAAACAGACCGCCGTAAAAGTTTTAAGATAGTTTATTGCGGTTTGTCTGAAATCCGGCGATGCCAAAGTCGCAAGGGGAATAGGGGCAAACAACAGTAAAATCCACAATTCAAAAATTCTGAAAACAGTAGTTAAACTGACAATTCCCTTTACAATACTGACGAAAAGCCAGCATACGAAAACAACAATATATGTGAATATTTTGCTGAAAAAACTAAGGTCATCAATACCCTCCGCAAGAGCCGTAATCTGTGACGCACTGACACCGACTCCAAAACTGTATTTTGCGTTTGTAACCATACTGTTTCCGATACTTGCCGCCGTAGATTCAATGCCGTTAAGTATAGCCGGAATATGACAGAATAAAAAGGCAAACACCGCAAATTTAATCATAATATTTGAGGGAAGTTTAAGACTTCCAATTCCTGTTTCCGTACTGTCCGAACGGTTTACCATAGCGACAAGTTCCATAAGCATAAACAAAGTTAAAAGTGTCGCACCAATGGCAAAAACGCTGTTTCTCATAAGATTTACTATTATTGAGTTTGTGCCTGAGTCAAATTGTGAAAGGGTTGTATTTAAAGATTCAGCAAAACCATCTTCAAGAGCAAGATTACAAAGGTCTGATAACATTGATTCCGTAAAAGTCATTTTTCAAACCTCCTGAATTAAAGCTATGCCGAAAAATTTGACATAGCCTTGATTTTACTTTGCTTTATGCCATACTAAGGTCTAATGCCCCAACGGCAACACCTGCCGCAATTATGATTGCGCCGCCAACTATTTGCCACACAGCGCCGCCGATACCCGGACCATTGTTATCCTTGATTGACATACCAAGCTGAACGAGTCCCCAAACTGCCCATAAGCCGCCGCCTGCTGTTGCCGCTTTTGAAAGCAGTTGTTTTGCTGTATTTATGGCATCACCGCCGCCAGCCGCAAAACAAGCCGTTGAAAAAATACAGCCTGTTAATATTGCGGTCAGAACCATACAATTCATAAATTTTGAACATAAAAATTTTTTCTTTTTTTCTTTGCTTAAAATTTTATTTTCCATAGGCTTTTACCTCCTTTAATTGAGCAGGAGGCTATCAATTTTAGCCTTCTGCTCATTGTGCGAGCCGCATTCGCTTTCAGCGGAAATTTTCATTTTGCGGCTCTGCACATCAAAAGAGGACTATTCTGAATTTGAACAGTCCTCTTTTAAAAATATTTCTTCAAGGTCTTTATCATCAAGAAGATATTCCTCAATATTAAAGTCCTTTATTTCTTGTTTTTCTTTTTCGGCTTTTTCATTGTTGTATTTTACAATGTCAAAATAATTGTTTTTATCATAATCAGCCGTTTTTTTGTAATTTCGATGTGACGTCAAGTCGAATTTTTTTGATTTAAAAGGTTTAAGACCCCTTATAAACAAAATACATTCATCATTTTTCATTCTGCCGACTTCATCTGATGTAATAAGTTCTCTGCCGAGTTTCTGGTCTTGCAGACTGTAACTTCCCTGCATACCCTTTGTTGTACTTGAATTTCTCATATCAAGAGTTGTTTTGCCGACTCTTTTTGATATGTTCTCCATTGTCTTTTCTTCACCGCTGCCAAGAAACAGAGTAGTATCACAGTTGCCGATTATGGTGCCGGCTTGCTTGTCATACAATGATTCAAGCTGTGCCTCATTTTGCAAAATAACATTTGCGGAAATTTCTCTTGAACGAATAACGGAAATGATTTTTTCAAAATTTGGTATCTGTCCGATATTAGCCATTTCATCAAGAATTATTCTGACGTGTACCGGAAGTCTGCCGTTATAAACATTATCCGCTTTATCGCATAATTCCTTAAATAACTGACTGTACATCATAGCCGCAAGGAAATTGAATGTTGTTACTTTATCGTCAATGATAATAAACAGTATTGTTTTTTTATCTCCAAGTGTGCTAAGTTCCATCTCATCATACATAGTTAAATCACGCACTTGTTTGACATCAAAAGCTGAAAGACGAACACCGCAGGAAATAAGTATGCTTTTAGCTGTTTTTCCTGCCGCAAGTTTATATTTTTTATATTGAGATAGTGCGAAGTGTTCCGGCTGGGGCGGTTTTATTTCTCTTTCCGGTTCAATTTCCATATTGTATTTTCTGTAAAATTCCTCCGTCCCAAGTTCCAATTCCTCAAAAATATAATCAATACTGTTCATAAAAGTTTCATCTTCCTCACGCACTTCCATATTGTTTATCATTTTTATGAGAGTGGCAAAATTGCGTTCTTCCTCATTAAGTTCATAAAAAATATAACCTGCCAACGCCATATACAGCAATCTTTCTGCATTTTCCCAAAACGGGTCTGCACTTTTTTCTCCTCTTTCTTTTGTGCTTGTTATAAGCAAATCAACAAAAACCTTTATATCAGATTCCTCTTTTATGAAAGTAAATGGATTATAGTGCATAGATTTTGAAAAATCAACGGTATTAAAAGTTTTAATTTTATATCCGTTCTCCGCAAACACTTTTCCAACCTCTGCGAGAAGCACTCCTTTTGGGTCGGTAACCACATAAGAAGTATGAAGTTGTAAAAGGTTTGGTTTTACAAAAAATCTTGATTTGCCTGTACCTGAACCGCCGATTACAAGAATATTATTATTTCTCATTGTTTGTCTTGTATTTATGCTCATACTCTCCGTTTTGGTAAGTATCATATTATTTTCGGGGTTTTTATCTTTGTATTTGCTTATATCCAAAGCAGTTCCCCATTCAGCCGAGCCATATTCCTTGCCGGGCATTGTGTTTTTTTTGTTAAAAACTATCAGCAGTACGGCAAGGAAGTAAAAAAATAGGCTTAAACCGCCGCAGGCAAGTGATTTTGAATCAAAAGCTATTTTAAAATCAACGAAAAAGCCGTCAATACTTTCCGATACCTCAATAAATTTATCAAGTACGTTACTTTGTACTGACTGAAACCAAACATCACCGCAGCGATTGCCAACATAAAAGACGAATAAACCAATAATTATGGCAAATATAATATTTGACTTTTTCATCTTGCGCTGACCTCCCTATGTTTGACAGGAGTTTTCCGGCTGATATTTGTTCGTTTCTGTTTTATTTTGCTGACAGAATTAAAAACTTCTTTGATGGAACGCTTTGTTTTTAGTTCTTTACCTATGATATTTCTTACGATACTGCTTAGAACAGCGCTGTCTTTACGCTGATACAAAATTCTGTATCCGTCATCGGTTTTCTGAATCGCAAAAGCAAGTCCCTGTTTTTTGCATTTGTGACAAATTTCTTTGAGATGGTCTTTAGACTTGATTTCCTCGGATAATTCCAAATCACGACCCATTTTTACAAGACTTTTTACGGATTTATGACCTGATTCTTTGAAATTATTGATTGCCTTATAACCTGCTTTTTTGCTGATATTCAGTGTAAATCTGCCGGAAAAACGGAGAGCCTTTTTTAATAAATCTGCTAAAATATTTCTTCCTTGCTCCTCCATCATTTTTATCGCCCCCGTTATTATAAATTGTACTTAAATCCAAGGCGGCGGTCTGATATGATATATAATTTTCATAAATTTTTTACCTCCTGTTTTTTGGTATAAAAAAACACTTTTCTTATTGATTGAAAAGTGATGTTATTTTCATAAAATATTTATTTTTTTCAGTAATTTTGCCCATCTGACTTCTTTCGGATACCAGGTGAAAAACTTAATAAAGTATCAAGTTTTGTTTTTTTGTGTATTACGGATTGTTTTATCGGTTCTGTTTCTTCCGAAAATTCAAAATCGTCAATGTTTGCTATTATTGCTGTTTCGTTTTCTGTTTCGGCTATAATGGTATCGTAATCGAATACATCAGGATTGCACAATTTATTTATAAGTTTAATAACTTTGTCAATATTTTGAATTTTATCAGCATATTGGATAATAAAAGCCTTATCACTGAATATAAAACTATAATTTTCAGAACAATAGCGTTCCTCTGTTTCTCTGTACCAGCTTTCGCTTATATCATCAGCATATTTTTTAAAATATATCTCAAAATTTATGAGTTTGAGCAGAAACTCTGCTTTTTCTTTGAAATCTGAAAGGTTTTCAAGCTGTTTAGCAAGGGGAGCAATAAGCAAGTATTTTATATCAAACACTGTTTATTCCTCCAACTTTAGCCGCATCCGTAAAAATCGTGCTGTACTTCGGCTTTATAATAGCTGTTAATCGTACTTTTTGCGTTATAAATCATAGCAATCAGATATTTTCGTATATTATTAATTTTAGTTGTGGTTTTAGAAAACTGTTCAAGTATGTACTCAATTTCCCCATAAGTGATTTTGAGAAAACGGCTTTTGACAATTTCCGCCGGAATTTCACAGTTATTTATTATCAAAGGTTTTTTATTAAACGAAACAACATCCGCCATAATATTAACAATGTCATCAAGTAACTCTCTGTCACTAAATTTTACAGATATACACAAATCATTAAAGCAAATATTTGATTTGATAATTTCTCTGTAAGCTTTGTAATCTTCCGATGCTTTTTTTTGTTCCTGCTGTTTTTGCCTGTAATTTTCTGTGTGCTGTACGTCAGTCAATCCATCAATCATATCAGTTCCAGCCGTATTATTTGATTGATTGATAGATTGATTATTACATACTTGATTATTTAATATTTTATTATTATATATTTTATTATTGTCCGGCTTTTCTTGTTTTAGGTTTTCTATCTTTTGATTTTCTATCTTTTGAAAACCTATCTCTTGATTTTCCGAAAATAGGTTTTTTGGAGATACGGCATTATTTACTGAATCAGTGCTGTTATTGCTGAAATTATTGATATCAGCCTGTAAGTTATCTTTATAGTCTTTATAATTATCCACAGATTTATCCGCATTATTTTTGTCATTATTTTCAGACGCATTATCCTCTGAATTTCCATCTTTAAATACAGGTCTGCCGCAAATATGGTATTCCCAGTCGGATACTTTGCCGTTTTTATAAACACGTCTGCGTTTTAAATATCCTGCTGTTTCAAGTTTATTAAGTGTGCTGTATACCTTTGATTTTCCGCAGGGAAGTATTGATGAAAGTCCTACGCCGTTAAAATCCCAGTTATCTGGGAGAGAAAGCATAGTCACAAGCAAACCTCTTTCAGCAATATCAAGAGCCTTGTCACGAAGGCAGGCGTTTTCAATAAGCGTATAATCTTTAAATTCTCCAACTCTCACTATCTTTGGCATAATTATCCCTCCCTGTTATTATTTGGCTCAATCAAGAGCATATCTTTAATCTTAAATTTATTTACTGCGTAAACACCATCAACAATTTTTAAGTATCCTCTTTTTACAAGCTTTTTTGCTGCTGTTTCAATTTCTTTTTTCGGTACACTTAAAATCTTTGATAAGCTATGAACATCTTTATAATCCACTTCAAAATTACTTGCCATTGAAACAAGCAAACCAACTGCATCCATATCTAATTTACTTTCTGGCTTTGGAACAAGCATAGTATCATATATCATTTTTCTTATCATATTATTTTTCCTCCTTGTTTTTATTAACAAAAAAAGGAGCAATCCACTTTATAAGATTGCTCCTTAGCTTTTTATAACATAAATTTCTCATAATATTAAAAGTATAGAATTGTAACATTTTTACTTCCTTAAAAACGATTTTATTATGTTATATATTTGCTTTGGTTACATTATCGTAAAAATGGACTAAGCAAAACCCTTAAAACTCTAAGGTTTCTCTGCTTAGTCCTATTATAACAGTTTCGAAAGCTGATATGCTTTTTCATAGCAATTTAAAATTTCTATATTGTTATATTTATTCTGCATCTGCTTATAAAATCCAAGATTTGAGTATAGATTTGAAAGCAGATGTTTAAATTCTTTTTCAGGATTTTTTCCTATAATCTCAATAGCTTTTTCAATAAAAGCAACTCCATCATAAGCATTTTCGTATCTTAAAACAACATACTGTGCTTTAAACATATAAAATAAAGCCTTGTATCTGATATTTAATAAATTTTCATTTTTGATATAAGAACATATTATTGTTATAATTTTTCTCATTATCCATAATTCTTTATATTTTTCCGCATAACAAAAACTCTGTTCAAGCAGACTCATAAAAATTTCAAAATTGTCAATTTTTATAAAGTCAATTATATTTTCCACAAACTCAAGCATAACCATATAATAATATTTGTCACTTCCGTAGGCTATACATTCTGATTTTATGCTGTTTATTAAATTTTTGCAGTCTGTAACTTTTGGTTCAAGTTCCGCCATAACAACATCTCTTATAACAGGATTTATATAAATCCATTTATCATCGCACTTTATCAGTCCCAATTCTATAAGGTCATTTATATTGTTCGCTGTCGGTTCCTTTATCCAGTCTGAAAATAACGCTTTTTCAATTCCATTTATTGAAACAAAACAAAAATTCATCATAATATATTTTTGCTTTGCGGTTAAATCAAGCAATCTGAAAAGTGTATGCAGATGATTGTAATAGGTCTTTTTGCTTGTTTTGTTGTCTTTTTTTATTTGTATTTTTTCCTCACTATCCAGTTTTATATTGTTTTTAATGAGTTTGGAAAGCAGTTCCGAAGGCGTTATATTTGACGATTTTAACAGCCTTGCGGCTATTTCAACCGAAAGAGTGTGTCTATTTACTGTTTCTATAATAGAAAGCAATATAGACCTATTTTCAGTGTTTACAGAATAGAAATAATTTATTATATTCAAAATCTTTTCATCATCTTTAATTACATCAAACTGTAAATATTCGTACTCCTCAAAATTACTTCGTGTAGTAAAAATAACCTTATATTCATTATTTAGAAAATCATCAAAAAGAGGTTCATTTTCTATTGTCGTATCAAAATTATCAATAATAATAAGCGTATCATCTCTTAATGACTTTAAAAAATTATAATATTTGTGAAAACGATATTCTGAATCATCTTTTTCCATATCATTTACAAATTGAATATCGGCTATCATATTTTTAAGACTGCCGTTATATCTCAAATAAATAATATTGGTATATTCATTTTTATATAATTGTATGTATTTTTTAACAAACTCGCTTTTTCCTATACCACCAATACCCTCAATAAATACGCAGTTATTATTTTGGATAAGGCTGTGCAATTTTTCTGTTTCCTTATCTCTGCCAACAAAAAATTTACAGGGTTTATTCGCTTTACAGCCCACAATGACCTCATCAGTAACAGGAGATTTTATTTTTAATTTTGATTTTTCTCTGCACATTGAAAATATCAAAACCTCCGCTATAAATGCAGAAAGATTATGCTTATCTTTTTTATAATTTTTAAATAATTCTTCTTTTTTACCTTCACTTATGCTTGTATCACATAAAACTGTTTTATATATTTCATCCGCCGCTGAATAAAAATCAGTGGCATTTTTATAGTAAGAATTTTCAATATCAAAATATAACATTTCCTTATTGTTAGCGTAATATTCCCGTATGCTTCCATCAACAGAATATTCACCCGTAAACCATCTGTTTATCCCTGATATATCTTTTATTAAAGTCTTGTTTTCATCATAACTTTTAAATATAAAATCTGTAAGGAACATTGTTTGATTTAATCCATCTACCGTTCCTATTTGATTGTAAAGTATATTTATAACTTGCGAAAATCCGCAGTAACTCATTTTATCTCACTCCAATTTCAAAAAATACAGCAATCAGACATCAATTTAACAGCAATGACTTTTTATATGTCAAGCCATATACTTGGATTGTATCACAAATCAAGGGAAAGGAGGCGAAAAACTTGTCGAGAACCATTCAAAATAAAAAAACTTGTAAAAAGCGGTTTAAAAAATAGTATTCAAAAGGACATTTTTGAAAATTATGTAACAGCTGAAAAATGGCAGACAGATATAAAAAATAAAGCCATAGATTTTACTAATTAGCAAAAGAAATGGTTTTACATCGGTGGTCAGTCCGGCTACGGAAAAACTCATCTATGTACATCTATATGCGGTAAATTTTTAAGTGATGGAAAAGACATTGTTTATATGTTTTGGCTAAGTGATGTAAAAGAATTAAAAAGCACTGTAAACAATTATGAAAATCATAAGAATTTAATAAAAAAATACAGAGAAACAGAAGTTTTATATATTGATGATTTTTTCAAAACCGGAAAATATTCCATAAATATTAAACCGGATAAAAATAAAAATTACCGAAGAAAAAATATCACTGAATATTAATTTTTATAAAAATAAAAAATGATTTTTTGAAAAAATGTTGTTGCTTAATTTTGTAAAATCAGAAAAATTAATAAGCTAATTTTTTAAAAATAAAATTATCATTTTATTAAAAATTATTCAGCTTATTTTCACTAAATACCAGCTTTGAAATTTTAAATTAGGCTATCCTACGGACTAAGTTTGAGTTTATGAATATTAATGAAATTTTATCGGCGGTTATTTAGGCAAGCTCCCTAAATGGTTATACCATTTAGACGCTTGCAAGGGGAATACTTCCCCTTTGAACCCCTTTTTAAGCCGCCTTCGGCGGCAAAATAACCCACAGAATTTGAAGCAAAATTTTTAGGAGGTGGTTAAATGGCAAACAGAAAAAGAGATAAAATTATTTCAATCAGACTTACAGAACAAGAACTGAATTTCGTAAAAAATAAAATTAAAAAATCAAGATTAAAGCAGAGAGAAATTTTAATGAAATGCGTTTCGGATAAAGAAATAATCGTTAAAGAAAACGGAATTGAAATTGTAAAAGAGTTAAAATTTATCGGGAACAATCTTAATCAAATTACAAGAAAAGTAAACAGTTATGAAATTCAAGACTGCTCCCCATATCTGAATTTAATTTATAAACAAATTTCGGAGCTGATGAAAAATTGGCAGTAATTAAAGCGATTAATTCAAGATCAAGCATAGCGAACGCTATAAACTATATTACCAAAAAAGAGAAAACAGATGAAAAACTAATTAGCGGTTATAATTGCCGTGGAATAACAGCTCTTGACGAGATGAAAGCAACGAAAGAGGCTTGGAATAAAACAGGCGGCAGACAATATAAACATTTTGTTCAAAGTTTTTCTCCTGATGAAAATATTTCTCCTGATGAGGCGCATAAGATTGCGGCAGAGCTTGTTGAAAGCTGGAATAAATTTAAAGGCTATGAAGTTTGTTACACAACACATAAGGATAAAAACCATATTCACATACATATAATTGATAATTCTGTTAACTTTGAAAACGGTAAAAAATTTTGTTATTCAAAAAAGGAATTACAAGATTTTAAAGATTTATCGGATAATATTTTATTAAAATATGATAAGTCAATATGCAGTAAAAATACGGAAATAACATCGTTCAATATTAACGAATACAAAACTCTTGAAAAGGCACTTGCAGGCAAATATGAAAGCTGGATTTTAAATCTCGCTCTTGAGGTAAATTCGGCAAAACAAACAGCAAAATCTATTGAGGAATTTATAAATATTCTTTCGCAGAAAGACATAAAAACCGAATGGAAAGACAGCCGAAAATATATAACTTTCAAAGATAAAGACAACAACAAAGTACGTGATAAAAGACTTACGGAAATATTCAAAATACAGATTGATAAGGAGGTGCTTATAAATGAATTTCAGTCAAATAGCGAACAGTTCCGCAGACAATTTACAGGAACAAACGATATTGAAACAGAAATCAGAAATAGACAAACTGAACTGGTTAGTGCTGAAATTGAACGAAGAAAATCAGCGGAATCACGAAAAGATTATGCAGGCGGAAACCTTGAAAAAAGAGAATGGAGAATTAATTCAGCAAGCAGAGAATCTGTCAGAAACGAACATCGAATTACAGAAAACAATATCAGACCAAAAAGAAAAAATAAAT
>CAJTVH010000027.1:31237-36867 GCA_910579745.1 uncultured Clostridia bacterium
GATTTGCGTAAGGCTGTAAATAAGCCGCCTAAAACCGTTGTTGAATACAGTTATCATAAAAGATGTCACAAATGTAGTATTGACAGCGTCAAAGAAAAATTAAAAGAGAAATCAGAATTTTTAAGAGATATAGTTGTATCAGTTTTTATATTTTTGGCGGCACTTGCTCTCAAAAATAAGGTTTTAAGAAATGATATTGTAAATTTTGTTATGTCATTGTGGAACGGTATTTTATCAATAGGTGAAGAAACAATTAACTTTGCAAATGATGTAAGTATATTTGCGTATAAAATCGAAAATGAAACAATAGCCATTATTTTATATTGGATTATTAAAATACTCGTTATTTTACTTTTAGTTGCCCTTATAGCGGTCATTTGCTGTTTGACTGTATATTTTTTTACAGTTAAACTGATAAAAGAAAAATGGGACACGTTACAGTCGGTTATAAGCGTTCTTACAATCACAGCGGTTATATATTTATCAGACTTAATTGATATAAAACAATTTTTAAATATAAATATAGTTTTTCTAACTATAATTATTATTTTTACAGAAATAGAGGCAAGAGTATTTTACACAAAGAAAAACAGATATTAATGGGGGGAATTTATATGAAAAAGGATACAGCAAACAACATTAAAGTCAAAATAACTGTTTCCGACAATGTTTTGGAAAATATTAAAAGACTTAAAATCAACAGAATTTACGATATTTTGAAACCCAAAGCAAAAAATATCGAATAAAATTTTCTGTATGATTGAAATTAAAAGCCGGTTATGCTATACTTTATTAAGAGTAACGTAAAATCGGCTTATCAAAGGAAATGCTGATTAATTCAAAAGAAAAAATGATTTTTAAAAGAATATGTGATAGTGTTATTTTTCAACGAAAAATGACACATAAGCGTATTCATATTTTTAAAAATTATTTTTTATCCTTTGTATCAGCACTTCTAATATAATTTTGGAGGTCGATTTTATGAAAAATAAAGTAAATAAAAATGGAATTACAGCGATTTACGTTCGCCGTTCAGTCAGCGATAAAGACAAAGACAACAACTCTCTTTCCATAGACGCTCAAAAAGCGGAATGTATCAAGTATGTAGGTGAAAATGAAAATTATCGCATATATTGTGACGACGGCAAAAGCGGAAAAGATATTGCTCACAGACCCGCATTTCAACAGATGATGTCAGACGCAAAAGATGGAGAGATAAGCAGAATAGTCGTTAAAAAATATGACCGCTTCAGCCGTAATATGCGTGAGTATCTTAACATCACAAATGAGCTTGATAATCTTGGAATAAGCGTTTATTCTCTTTCAGAACCTTTTAACACCGCTACCAAAGAAGGAAGAATGATGAGAAATAATCTTCTTAACTTTGCTGAATTTGAGAGAGAAACAATAGCAGCAAGGGTGGCAGACGCTTACAATACAAAAGCGAGGGAAACAGGCTTTTATCAAGGCGGCAAAATTTATTACGGATATGTTCCCGAAAGAAGAACAGTAAACGGCAAAACAGGTTCGGTACTTGTTCCGTCAGACAAAGCTGAAGTTATTGTAAAAGCTTATGAGTTATATAAGAAAAATGATGTTTCACTTGCTAATATAATTGATTATTTCAAGAAAAATAATATTGATATTACACAGCCGTCAAAACGTTCAAAAACAGGCAGAACAAATATGGACAGAAGCCATTTTTCACGGCTTTTACAGAGTCCGCTGTATGTTCGTGCTGATAAAGAAGTATACAGTTATCTTTCATCAAAGGGCTATGAGATAATTGATGATGTGTCGGCTTTTAATGGCATAAACGGTCTGTTCAGACACACCGGAACAGACGGATGTGATTACATAAAAGTCGGCTATCACGAGGGGCTTGTTGATTCTGAGACCTGGCTTGCGGTGCAGGATAAGAAAAGTCATAACAGTAAATTCAGCAACAACTTAACAGCAAAAAACTCCTGGCTTGTCGGTTTAGTCAAATGCGCTTATTGTGGATACGCCCTTAATATTACTTACAGCCGGAATGTATCACGCACAATTCGCTGGAGATACTATAATGACGCAGGTTATTACAGAGCTAAAGGCTGTCTGAAAAAAAGGCTTAAATTAAGACCTGATGATGTTGAAAAAGCGGTTTTTTAGGCTATGAAAGAAAGGCTTGAAAGTATTAAAATTGCCAAAAAAGAAAGTGAAAAACCTGACAAGGAAACAGAAAATATAGAAGATGAGATACTCCGCACTGATGATGAGATAAAAAAACTTATGGATAAACTCGCTAACGCTGACAGTGTACTTTTTGATTACATCAACGAAAGAGTAAAAACTTTACACACCAAAAAAATCTCTCTTGAAGAAAAATTACAAACCAAAAGCAGAAAGCATAAACAAATAGATACAAAACCGCTTGAAAAACCTATGAGCCAGTGGGAAGAACTGACTGTTGACGAGAAACATGATATTGCAGTTACTATGATTGAAATTATATATGTTTCAGATGAGAACAGCATTGATATAAGATTCAGCATTTAAGCGTGGTTAAGGTGTATATTCGGGCGTGCCAGTAGCGAAGACGCAGCCTTTTGAGCCTGTTAATTCATCTAAGTATTGACATTTCATAGCTAAATCTTCTGCTCTTTGTGAAGCGCTTGAAGCGTTTATTCCGGCTACATTTCTTCCCATTTTTGTATTGAAAAATTTGTTTTTAAAAAGATGTGCCTCATCAACATATAATTTGTCAATTCCAAGTTCTTCGAACCAATCTGTCAAGTAAAATCTAAAATTTCCTCAAAAAAAATAAAACACCTTGAAAAACTTATATTCAACCGTTTTCAAGATGTTTATTTATTATATAGTCAAAAAATATTTATTTTGGGTTAAAAATATCGGGAAGATTCCACACTATCTCAAATCTATCATTTGAGAAAATTTTAACCTCTTTAAGATACTTTTGAATTATGTCCTCAATCGCTACCGATTTATCCTTATAGCTATTAATAATATTTTCTGCCGTTTCAATATCAGGCGGTAACTGTACCGCTGACATTAAACTATCTAATTTTGCTTGCAAACTGTTTATTAATTTTATAATTTCTTCTCTTTTCTGTAAATATCTCTCAATCGAAAGTATACCGCTTTTATAATCTGTATATAATAGCAATTTGCAATTATTAGCCGTTTCAATCTGCTTTTCAAGTTCCTTTAAGGTCTTCTTATCGCTGCTGATTTCTTTATGTGCTGATTTTACCGCATTTAAATTTATATCCGCAAATTGCATAAGTGTTTCAAGATGTTTAACAATAACATTTTTTATGTCGATTATATTCACTTTATCTGTAAAACAGTTTTCAAATAATTGTGTTCCGCATACGCAATAAATACGTTTAAGGGAACTGTCTTTAATGCTGTATTTATTCATTCTAATGACTGTTCTGCCGCAAGCGCCGCATTTAATTTTCCCTTTAAGTTCGGGATAATAATTACCGCCCCTGTTTCCGTTCTTTTTATTGGTGAACATTTTCTGAACCTTTTCAAAAGTTTCTTTTGATATAATCGGCTGATGTGAATTTTCAAATACAAGCCATTCAGATTTATCATTACTGACTTCTGTTCTTGGTCTTATATTTGTATTTTTGTTTCTTGTAACAGTTCCGATATATACAGTATTTTGCAATATTCTTTTTACAGTATCTCTTACCCACAATGTATTTTTGCCGTAATCGAAATATTCTGATGTTGTCGGGATTTTTTCTTTATTCAGCTTTTTCGTGATTTCGGTAACCGTCATACCATTTTCAGCAAGGCTGAAAATATATCTGATATATTCGGCTGCTTTTTCATCAATATAGAGTTTATGGTTTTTCAATGTATATCCCAAAGGCGGTTTACCGCTGAAATATCCTTTTTCTTTGTAAATTTTCAACGTTGACTTTACCTTTTTTGATATATCGGCGCTGTACATTTCATTTATAAGATTCTTTAAAGGTACTGACATTTCCGTAATCTGATTATTATAGCTGTCATAATTGTCTGTTACGGCAATAAAACGAACATTCAAAAGAGGAAAGATTTGTTCAAGGTATTCTCCTGTTTCAACAAAATTTCTTCCAAAACGTGATAAATCCTTGACTATAATACAGCCTATAACACCTTTACGCAAATCTTCAAGAAGTTCTGTAATTGCTGGTCTATTGAAGCTGCAACCGCTATAACCATCGTCAACATACTCTTTGATTTCGGTTCGGCTTAAATCGGCATTATCTTTTATAAAACTGTGTATAATATTTCTCTGTCCCTCAATGCTTGTACTTTCGGTCTTTATTCCGTCAATATCGTTATCATCGGAGGACAGCCTCAAATAAATTGCCGTATATTTCATAATTCTGTCACCTCCGAATTTTCACCGTATTCAATAAGTTTTTCAAAGCCGTCAAGGAAATTGAAATGTATTTTTATTTCATCTTTAGAGAAAACTTCGATTTTATCAACAAGTGACATAAGCCTGTAATCATCATCAAGGCAACTATTTAAATCTTCCACTTTATGTTTATATGAGGCGCAAATATCATTAGTGTTAGAATACCTTTTTATTTCTTTCTCAATGTTTTCAAGGCTTTTGTCTATAATGTTATTGTCAGCCTTGTATTTTTCTCTGAAAACCGCAAAATCCTCCGTACATATTAATCCTTTTTTTAAATCAGAATACAAATCAGCAATACATCTTGCGTTTTCTGATTGTTTGTATTTCAATTTTTCTTCTTCATTACGTAATTCTTTAAGTTTTGCCGGCAGCTGTCCTGATTTTGTAAACTTCTTTAAATATACCGTTTTGTCCGTAAAAACTTCTATGTATTTACTTATAATTTCCCTTACAACTGTCAGAACCTCCGTATCACGAACACATATATTGCAATTTTCCTTTATTTTGGTATAATGAGTCTGGCAGGAAAGGCTTTTGTAATAGTTTCTTTTCAGATGATAACCACATTTACCGCAATAAACTTTGCCTTTTAACGGATATTTCGGTGTTGGATTGTGATATTGTCAATATGAGTTGACACTTTTTTTACAAGGATTCCATATCTAAGTTGCAACATCCAGAGATTTATAATATCTCTGTCGTTTGACCATAGGAGGGAGCCCCTCATTTGCGGAGCATATCCTCCTGTTGTTCCAATAACTGATGAAGTATCTCCAAATGAGGGTTTTCAATTCCTTTATATTCATTTCCTCAGTATGATAACGTCCATAGAGGAGTTCCTCTTTCATCCGCGCCCACATGCTCTCGCAACGGGCATTGTCATGACATCGTCCTCCTGCACTGTTCATACTTTGAAGAATGCCGTATTTATGAACCACTTTACGATAGGTTTCGCTGGTATACTGTGTTCCGCGGTCTGAATGGATCACGGCTTCACGGAGTGCCGGATACGATCGGACAGCGTTCTCAAGTGTCTGTCTGCACAGTGCCGCTTTCATGTTCGTATCCATTGCCAGTCCGAGGACTGCAGCGTCAAAACAGTCAAATATGGCGGACACATAGAGTTTCCCATCTTTTGCTTTGATTTCGGTTATGTCTGTAATGCATTTTTTTAATGGCTCTGCAGACGTGAAATCCCGTTTCA
>CAJTVH010000028.1 GCA_910579745.1 uncultured Clostridia bacterium
AATAAAGCAGTCGAGAATACATAATTTAAATCCATGCCTGCTTTTCGCCATAACAGGGAGAGAACAGAGCTTTGTACCTAAAAATAATAAATTCGCCTCAAAAATATCAAATAATCCTTTTAATGTTTACGGAAGTTGGAAAAACTATAACACAACAATAGAAGACTCCGCTAAAATAGCCTGTCGGTCAATAATCAGCCTGTCAAAGTCCCGCCCGTCAAACATAGAGTTTATACAATGGATAAACACCCGAGGAGGAGAGGGCGGATACGCTGAGGACGGGGAATGGCACAAAGACGTAAAAACTTTTTTTGATTTTTTAAACACAAAAGTATATTAGAGAGGTCGCGTTACATGAACATACCAAAACAAGTTACCGATATAATAGACACATTGGAAAAAGCGGGTTTCGAGGCATATATAGTCGGCGGCTGCGTAAGAGACTATCTTCTCGGCGATACTCCTAAAGACTGGGATATAACGACGTCAGCCCTGCCTGAGGAGACAAAAAGCCTTTTCCCTCACACCTATGATACGGGAATAGCCCATGGTACAATAACAATAGTAAAAGATAAAACCAATTATGAAGTCACCACCTACCGAATAGACGGTTCTTACTCTGACTTCCGCCGTCCGGATGACGTCACCTACACAAAAAAAATAGAAGAGGATTTAAGCCGCAGGGATTTCACAATGAACGCCATAGCATATAACGAGAAAAAAGGCTTTCAAGACCCATATAACGGTATAGAGGATATAAACGCAAAAATTATAAAGGGAGTCGGAAACCCTGACAAACGATTTAGCGAAGACGCCCTGAGAATGCTCCGGGCAGTTCGCTTCTCAGCGAGGCTTAATTTTAAAATAGAGGAAAAAACATATCGCTCAATAATAAAAAACGCCCCATTAATAAAAAATATAAGCGTCGAGCGCATAAGGGACGAGGTTACAAAACTTTTGCTCTCGCCTAATCCCGAAAAAATAACTGAATTAAAAAATACAGGACTTTTAAAAGAAATTCTTCCAGAAATAAACGAATATATATACGACGGCTGTAAAATAGTTAAAATTCTTAAAACTCTCAAGGAAAACAAAATCTCAGACGCGTCCGTTTTTTATTCCTGCGTATTATATAATTTAACCGATAAAGAAGCCTGTAGCATTATGAGAAATTTAAAATTCGACACAAAGACAGTAAAAGAAGCCTCCGCCCTTGTGAAATACTCAAAAACACGTACTGAAACGGAAAAATATGAAATAAGAAAAACTCTTTACAAAACCGGAAAAGAGCTTTACAAAAAAATAATCGAGACAAAAAAAGCCATCTTTTGCAATAGTAAAGAAGAACTTTTGGCATTATCCGCCGCTGAAAATCTTTTATCTGAGATTATTTGCAATAACGACTGTTACTCTTTAAAAACCTTAAAAATAAATGGAAATATTTTAAAAAATATAGGTATTACAAACGGCAGGGAAATAGGCGAAACCTTAAACTCCTGCCTTGAAATGGTTTTTCAAAATCCCGAAAAAAACCGAGAAGATGATTTAATAAATTTTGTTAAAAAATTAATCTCGTCAAGCACAAAATAACATTAGGGCGTATCTGAAAACTAAAATACGCTCTAGACCAGTTCAATAAAAATTTATACTAAACGGAACTTTTTTCTATCGCAAAGCTATGATTTTCCGTTTGGCAGCTCGTCCTTGCTTCCAAACATCCCAAAATGCTTTTAAAACATAAAACCCCCTTGCCGCCCCTTCTCAAACTCAGCAAACCTTTTCTCGAAACCACGTTTCACTGTTATTTTTCCTAAAACTCACGTTATTCTAAGCCCGCCTATTATTAAGAGCCTGTCTAAAAACAAAATATACACAAAAAATCAGCGAAAATAAAATCATTACGCTCCAAAATGATTTTATTTTCGCTGATTTTTTGTGTATATTTTGTTTTTAGACAGGCTTTTTTTAGATTTTAGACAGGTTCTAAGACGCGCTTAGAATAACACCATAATCAATAAACTCAATTTTTCTTTACTTTCCGCTGCTTCCAAGTTTCCCTTCCCCTCTGTCGGATGAAAACTTTTTAAGCTCGTCAAGACTTATTTGGCGCGTATCAAACTCATTGTGAACAGAATGAATAATTCCCTGAAACAACGCCTTTGAATAAGGATATATAATATATCCCTCTTGAATTATTTGTCTTGATAAATAATCAAAATCGTCAATATCTTTCTTTAATATAATAACCGGTCTCAAATTAACGTTTGACGTTGCTAAAAACCATTCTCCTCTATAGCCTGAGTCAATAACACCGGCACTGTATTTAATTCCTTTTCCGCCGCTTGAGCCCCTTTCCTGAATCTGGATATAGTACCCCTCAGGTATAACGCTGGCTATACCCGTAGGAACGAGAACCGTTTCCCCCTGCTTTATAATCAAATATTCATCGTCAAAACAAGGATATATATCAAATCCCGCGTTTTCTTTCTTCTTTGATGGAATAACGGCGTTTTCTTTAACTTTAGCGAAATATATATTCTTTAACTCCATAGCAAAACTCCTTAAAAAATAACTCGCGGCGGTAAATATTGTGTTTAACCGCCGCGAGTGTAATATCAGAACAACATAATACTGTTTTCATCTTTTTAGAAAATACGATATACAATAAAAATCAATATTTGCCGAAATCTCTTGTCTTGTCAAAATCAATAACAGGTATATCATCAGCCACAACAGCTGAACATCCCGGCACAGACACCCCTTGAAGCGGGCTGAACCCGGCTATATCGTTTAACGGTGAGCCATGCGGAATATGTCTTACACCATCCTCAGAGCTTATATTAGGCCCTGGCACAGACGGGGATTGATTTTCCGCCGCCATGGCACTGTCTTCTTTAGGTTTAAAGTATGTTTGAGTATTTTCTTTTCTCGAAGACGTTTTTTTCTGTGAAAAGTCGACCTTTCCCGAATATTTCAGCTCTTTTTTCGGAGAGGTGTTATCAAAAGATTTCTTTTCCTCATCGGCTTTTTTCTTTTCCTCTTTCGCTTTATTAAACATTCGCTTGCTTCTCTCAACTTCCTCTTTTGTTTTAAGTTTAAAAGCTGAAATCAAAGATATAAGCTCTCCTGAGCTTTTCTCAAGAGAATTTGAAGCTAATACAGACTCGCTGGCTGAGGATATATCCCTCACAATATTGTCTATTTCGTCTATACTTCCCTTTAAAGCGTCAATCTCAGACACCTGGCCGCTTGAAATCCTGGAAGCTGTTTCAATAATTGATGAGATTGTGTTAAATTTCTCAATTATATCGGCAAGAGACTCGGCTGTGTTATGAGCGATTTTAGCCCCGTCGGAGATTTTATCGATAGAACTCTCAATAAGCTCAGTAGTTTCCTTAGCCGCCTGCTGGCTTCTCGAGGCGAGAGTTCTTACCTCATCGGCCACAACAGCGAAACCTTTTCCGTGTTCTCCCGCTCTGGCGGCCTCAACAGCGGCGTTAAGAGCGAGTATGTTCGTCTGAAAAGCTATATCCTCAATAACTTTTATAATATTTGAGATACTGTTAGAAGCGTCGTTTATATCGTTCATAGCGGAAAGCATTTCGTCCATCTGTGAATTTCCGACAGAGGCTTTTTCCTTAGCTTGAATAGCCAGATTATTAGCCTCAATAATATTTTTTTGATTTTCGCTAAACTGTTCAGCGATTTTTGATATTCCCATATTGAGTCTGTTTACCGCGCTGGCCTGTAAAGACGTCTTATTTGAGATATTATTGCTTTCCCCCGAAATTTTAGCCGATTCACCTGAAATTCTCTTAGCGGTTTTTCCCATATCAATAATAACGCCGTTAAAATTATTTATAGAAAAATCAATATAATCTTTCATCGGCTTAAAATCACCTTTAAAATTACCGCTTAAAGAAATTCTAAGATTCTGCTTTGATATTTCCGTAAACACATCGGCAATTTCCCTGAGACAGTTTGAAATCAAATCAAAAGATGAGTTTACCTCCCGTTTTATCTCATCAAACACACCTTTATAATTTCCTTTTATATTATCGCTGAAATTACTTGAGCCGCCGATTTTCGAGAATACTTCCAAAAGCTCCCTTGTGGGATTATCGACAGCCTCCAAAAGCTCATTGGTCTTAATAACGTATTCTTTTAATACCCCAGAGTATCTTTCCTCATCTATACGTCTTGAGAAATCACCGTCGCACGCCGCGATAACAGCCTCGTCAATATCAGCGAAAAAATCTCCGTCAGCCTGTGATGAGGAAATAACATCGTTATATAACGCTTTCTCTCCCTTAAATTTAAGAGAACACTCTCCTGAGCCTGACACGTATGCCTTAAAAGCGTCTAAAACATTGTCCGTCTCTTTTGTAAGGGACGATATTATATTATTAAGATTTACAGCGGCGCCCCTAAAATCAACAGGATAAGCGTTCTCATTCACATTAACCGAAATATCGCCTCTGTCAACCTTTCCCCAAGCTTCCTCAATATCATCGGCAATATTTTTTAAAGCTTCCGTAATATCGGAAATCTTATTTGAGACAATGTCTATATCATATGTATCGTTCGTTCTGAAAGAAACGTTTAAATTCCCGTTTAAAAAATCGGAAATTTTTCCTGAAAGCCGTGAGATTTTTCCAGTTACGTTTTTCGGAATAACGACGGCGAAAACGACAGAAACCAGAAAAAGTACCGCGGAAACCGCGCCGACAATTACAACGCTTAAAATTCCAGCTCCCTCGGTTATTAAAAATATAACCGAAACAATTCCAAGAATAAGCGACAAAACAGCGGTTATAATAAAAGCCGCCGCAATTTTGCCGCCCGAAGATTTACCGTTTTGATTTGTCATTTTATTTCCCCTCTTTCATAAAAATTAATATTTTTCGGAATCAATCCGATAAAAAAATTTAAACGCCCCGTTTGCACAGGGTAAAATTTTCTAAAAAACGACTCTACCGCGGCGCGCCTGAAAACTAAAACGCCTACAAAAAAATAAATAACTTTTCATGCCGCTTTAAGCGAAACGCACAAAAAAATCAACAAACATAGATAAAATTCAGTAAATATTACAAACTTTAAACAGCTTTTAAAATTTTCATTATATATATTATAAATCAAACTCTAACTTATTGCAATGCTTAATTAAAAAATTATGTAAAATTTTTTTCTAATTTTAGGTTAATTTTTTGTATAAGAGCGCCGATATATTTTATGTAAAACAAAATGTTAAATTTTACGCTAAACGCCTTTTAAATGATTCACCGGAGGCTATTCTTATTTTTACATCATAAAAATACTCTGTACTCACGGCGTTTGGCGGCAATTATTTTTTAAGGAGGTAATATTATGTCAGTAAGTTCTATCGATTATAACAAAACAGTTCAAACTTATGAGTCAAAAAACAAGACAGCGACCGATACGAACAAAAAAGAAACAACATCTGAAAAAAAGACTAATTACGACACTTATGAAAAAGGCACATCAACAAATACTTCTTATGACAGAGCCGAGGCTCAGAAAGCTGTTAAAGCCGCTGAAAACGCTAAAGCTCAAAGTATGCAGACTCTTTTAAACAGTATGCTTAAAACTCAGTATGGAAAATACCTTAAAGCTATGCCTTCATCTAATCTTAAAAATTACTTCTCCAACCTTGAGGTAGACGACGCCACAAGACTTCAGGCACAGCAGGATATTTCCGAGGACGGTTACTGGGGAGTTAAACAGACAGCGGGAAGAATTCTTGATTTCGCTAAAGCTCTCGCGGGAGATGACCCTGAGAAACTTGAGGAAATGAAAGCAGCTGTTCAAAAAGGATTTAAACTCGCCGAGGATATGTGGGGCGGCAGTCTTCCTGGAATATCACAGCAGACATATGATAAGGTTATGGAAGGTTTTGACGAGTGGTCAAAAGCTATTTCCGAAAAACAAGCCGGAGCCACAGAAGCTGTAAACAAATAATATTTTCTCATCAAACATCTATTGTAAACACTTCTTTAAAACAAATAAATAGGAAATTTATAAAACCAAAAACATATATATATAAACCACAGCGCTGTTTTTATATATAGCCGATTTTGTCGGCGCTTAAAAGGTTTCGTGAAACAATAATCACGAAACCTTTTTTTATAAAGTTAATGGATTTCTCTAAACTTTACAGTATAATTTCATTAATAAAAAATCCGCGGCAATTCCGCTATAAATGAAACCAAACTAAATTGGAATTGCCGCAATATAACCTATTTAAAACACACCGTTTGTTATAGCCAAACAGCAAAAAAATTAATATAACATTTTTAATAAAACCTGATATGTCAAGTAATTATTTTATTATCTCGCTTTGAAAATTGCTCGAAGCGCATATGCCGCATTTAATATCAGTGATTATATTTTAATATAAACGCCGGTACAGGCTCGACAAATCTTCCAAGTTCCTTAATCGCCTCCTCATAGGTATTCACAAAATTACAGCTAAAACTTCCGTCCTTTTTCGCGCCTCCAGCGAGCTTCTTCCCCGACGCAAGCTCTATATAAAGCACATGCTGAGTTCCGCAGCAATAAGTTATCTCGTCTGAAGCGTCTATTATTTTCTGTTCTCTAAGGGCGTTTATAACATTCTCATAATGCTCCGTCGTTCTAACCTCTTTTCGGTATATATAAAGCGTGTATGGCGGTAAAAGACTCAAATCAAAATCCGTATACGCCGAATTAAGATAAGTTTTTACATTTTCCTGATTTTCAAGAGCTTTCTCCACAACCTTCCAACTGTCGTTTTCCTTTTTCAGAAGATATTCGGTAGTATTGGTAACATCGTCCGTACCCGATAAAATAACTACGGCGTAAAGGTCATTGTTCGCGGCGTACCTCACTATATACTCAGGCACATGGCTTGTCTCCGCGGAGGTGTCTCCCCTGAAAATACCTATAGCAACTATAAGAGAGTTATACACCGCCCCGCCCGTCTCAGGATTTGAGACAGCTCCTTTATCTATATTGTATTTAAGTATCATTTCCCTGAATTTATCTTCCGGTATAAGCCTCTCGTCAAAACCCACGCCGCCTATAATATATCCATCTGCGGTCTTAACGGCGGCGAAAACATCAAGGGCAGTCTTTTTAAAGTCTTTGTCCACATCAGACGGTTTTAAATATAAAACAAGTGAATTGTCAACCGTATTGCCGCTGTTTAAATATCCTGAGTTTTTAATATCGTCTATAGTCACATCGGTAAGCTTTCCCGACTCATCATAATATGAGAGAAACCCCGCCCATGAGAAAAAGTCATTGTCGGCTTTCTTCTTTGAATAATATCTCTCACAAGCGATAGCGGTCTTTTTTATTTTCTCGTAAAGCTCGTCTGACGGAGCTGGAAGACTCTCGTTTTCCCCCTCCCCCAAAGACGGTGAATATTCCGTGTCAATTTCGCCCGACGTCTCCATAACAGTCTGATTTGTCGTCTCATCTGAGATTTCCTCGCCGCAGCCCGAAAAAACACTTAAAGAAATCATTCCGATAACCGCCGCCGCATATCTTTTATTTTTCCTCATCATACTCATCTTCCTTATCTTTTATTGTATCATAAACGTCGCTTAACTCGTTTTTATGAATATTTAAAATTTTTATTATTCTTTTCTCCAGCTCTTCTATATCCTCAGTATAATCAAAAATTATTTCCCATGTAGGATTATAGCAGTCCTCTTCCTCCGAGACACTCTCCGCCGAGTCTTTAAAAACATCCGTGTCGTAATAATCAAAAACAGCGCTGTATTCCCAATCAGAAACGTCTCTGCCGGTGGAAACCTTTAAATGGGTTTTAAGCTTTTCATTCTCCTCCTGAACAAAAATGTTCACAAGCAAATTCTCATTCTCGGCGAGAGTGAGGCTCGCCAGTTCTTTTTCTAAAAATCCCGTTTTTACGTTTTTCTCCATAATCACTATAATAGTATCGTCCATAATATTTTCTCCTATAACACACGAGTAACTCTGTCGTAATAATCTTAATCGACTGTAACGCCCCTTAATATATTTTTATTTAAAATTAATATTATATTCAATTATTATATTACTTTAAAAAGATTATTGCAAGAATAAAAAAAACCGCCGAAATAAATCGGCGTTTTTACGGCAATTTAAGACAATACTGTTTTCAGACAGCGCTTGATAAAAATTTTGTGATAAATAATAAAAAACCCTGTCTTTTTTAGCGATTTGGAGTTATAATAAAATGATAGAAATGCTTTATCTCCCGCGAAACAATAAAAGAATAAACGTACAATCCTTAATAAAGCATACTGATATTACTTTATTGGTTCGCTATAGACGGCATTTTAGCAGTTTCCAAACAGGTCAGATAGACTTCTCCCAAAACTTTACGGCAATTCTGGCAGAGTCAAAAAAATATTTTATTTAATATATTAACGCTTTCAGCGTTTAAAATACAAAACGCCTTTCACTAGAATTTTAGATAAAATATTTTTCCCGCGATTATGAAATCGCCGCAATTAAGAGGTTTTTAAAGAAGTCTGATATAATTAAAATAATAAAAGGATTGAAAAAATGAATATAAAAGAATTATTGGGAAAAAAAATATTGTTTTTCGACGGCGCTATGGGCTCAATGCTGCAAAAAAGCGGACTTAAAGCAGGTGAGCTTCCCGAAACTTTGAATATAACCTCTCCGGAAACGGTTATTGATATTCATATGCGATATTTAAAAGCGGGAGCGGACATTATAACGGCCAATACTTTCGGCGCGTACTCAACAAAATATGATAATGTGGAGGAAATCATAAGCGCGGGAATTTATAACGTAAAGCAGGCAGTTGCCCTCTTAGAGTTAGAGAATAAATTCGTGGCTCTTGATATGGGCTCCGTTGGCAAACTTTTAAAACCGCTGGGAGACCTTGAGTTTGACGAGTGTTATAATATTTTCAAGCGCTCCGCCATGGCCGGTGAGAAAGCTGGGGCTAATCTCGTGATTCTTGAGACGATGTCTGATACTTACGAGGCAAAAGCCGCTATTCTCGCCATAAAAGAAAACACGTTCCTGCCGATAATATGCACAATGACTTTCGATGAAAAAGGATACGCCTTAACAGGAGCGGATATAGCCGCCATGACTGCTGTTTTGGAGGGGCTCAGTGTAGACGCGCTAGGTATAAACTGCGGGCTCGGTCCAGTTCAGATAAAAGGGCTCTTTGACAAACTTATAAAACTCTCTTCCCTGCCCATACTCGTACAGCCAAACGCCGGTCTCCCGAAAATTGAGAACGGTCAGACAGTCTATGACGTTTCGCCGGAAGATTTCGCCGAGTACATGAAAGATTTCGCTAGAGACGGAGCGTGGCTTATAGGCGGATGCTGCGGCACCACACCGCTTCACATACAAAAAACGGTGGAAGCCTGTAAAGATATAACGCCTCCCCCCGTTACGGAAAAAGATTTTACAGTTGTGAGCTCTTACTCAAAATATGTTATAATAGATAAAAAGCCCGTGATAATCGGTGAAAGAATAAATCCCACAGGCAAAAAGAAATTTAAAGAGGCACTTAAAGAAAACAATATGGGCTATATACTTGACGAGGCTCTTTCCCAAATGGAAAACTCCGCCGATATACTTGACGTGAACGTAGGACTTCCTGAAATAGATGAAAAGGAAACCATGCTCTCAGCTATTAAAACGATTCAGGCTTCCGTCAATCTTCCTCTTCAAATCGACAGTTCCACGCCCGAGGTTATCGAGGCGGCTCTCAGAATATACAACGGCAAGCCTCTTATTAATTCCGTAAACGGAAAGCCCGAGATTATGGAAAAAATATTCCCCGCGGTAAAAAAATACGGCGGGGTCGTTGTAGGGTTGTGTATTGATAAAGACGGTATTCCAAAAACCGCCGAGGGCCGTCTTAAAATAGCGGAGAAAATAATAAAAACCGCTGAGGAATACGGAATAGCGAGAAAAAATATAATTATAGACACATTAACCCTTACCGTAAGCGCCCAGCAGGAAGAGTCGAGAGAGACTCTCAGAGCTTTAAGCCTTGTACGTGACAAACTCAAAGTAAAAACAGTTTTGGGAGTATCTAACATCTCCTTCGGTCTTCCGAACAGGGGATTGGTAAATACGACTTTTCTCGCTCTCGCGCTGCAGTCAGGACTTAACGCCTGTATTATAAACCCCTTGTCTAAACCAATGATTGACACAATTTTGGCGTATAACATACTATACGGAATAGACAAAGGCTGTACGGAATATATTGCCTCTCAGAGCGGACAAACCCAGAGCCCGGCGCCTTCCGCCAAAGAGACAGAAACCCCATCTTTGAAAGACTTAATTGTGAAAGGGGTAAAAAACGGGGCGTTTGAGGAGACAAAAAGACTTTTAAACGATGAGAGAATGAAGCCCGTGGATATAATAAACGAGTATATCGTTGCCGCCCTTGATATTACAGGCGAGGCTTACGATAAGGGAAAATATTTCCTTCCTCAGCTTATAATGAGTGCTGAAACGGCTAAAAACGCTTTCGCCGCTATCCAGGAATTTTTAAACGAAAACGGCACCGTTCAGGAGAAAAAAGGCAAAATAGTCATAGCTACGGTAGAGGGTGATATTCACGACATCGGCAAAAACATAGTAAAAGCGCTTTTAGAGAATTACGGTTTCGACGTTTTCGATCTAGGAAAAGACGTTCCCGTTTCCACAATAGTGGATAAAGTCGTTAAAGAAGACATTAAGCTCCTTGGTTTAAGCGCTCTTATGACAACTACGGTAGTCAATATGGAGAAAACAATAAAAGAGGTTAAAGAGGTTAAACCCGACTGTAAAATTATGGTAGGCGGCGCTGTGCTTACTCAGGAATACGCGGATGAGATAGGCGCCGACTTTTACGGAAAAGACGCTCTGGCCTCCGTTGAATACGCTCAGAAAGTTTTTAAGCGTTAAACGCCTCTTATATATATTTATAATAAATCGTAAAATTTTTAGCGGGGACCAATAAAAGAATTTCTTAATATATCAGTTTTTTAGAACTTGTTTATTCATTCTTTTTTAATGGTATCGGGGGTATTTCCGTGAATATCCCCTTTTATAAAACGCGGGAGGAATTATCTTATGAAAATCCAGGAATCAGGAGAAAACTATCTTGAGACAATTTTGATATTAAAAAAGAGAAACGGTTCCGTAAGAGCCATTGATATAGCCAACGAGCTGAATTTCTCAAAACCCAGCGTAAGCAAGGCTATGTCTGTTTTAAAAGAGGCGGGTCATGTAAAGGTCGACAGACTTAATCAAATACTGCTTACTGACACCGGCCTCAAACTAGCCGAGAAAGTCTACGAAAAACACCTTGTTCTCACCGAGTATCTTATATCAATAGGTGTAAGCGAGGAAACGGCGGCAAAAGACGCTTGTAAAATGGAGCATGTGATAAGCGAGGAATCCTTTGGGAAAATTAAAAACCTTGTTGGCAATAAGAAAAAAAAGGAGACGGAAAAATTATGAGAGGCGAAATATTTATAACACGAAAAGCTTTAATTACGTTTTTGGCGTTTATACTATGCGCTTTACAAAATACAACCCTTTTCGCCGATATTATAACAGCCCCTATAGACGGTAGGCCAGTAAGTCTTGATTATCTTAAAAATCTCGCCCAAATTAACGGGGAAAACTTTTTCGCCCCCGATAAAGACACCCTCGATATGTTTCCCATAAATGAAAACTACAGCAGATTTGTAAAAAGCGATATAGTAAGAAAACAAATAAAAGAACAAGTGTCAGCAGCCAACAGCGAAAATACCACGGTTATTATAAACACATCGTCATATATGACAGGAGGTCTCGTCGGAAGCCGTTTAGGGGATAATTACGGTGATTTTAAAGAAGCTCTTAACGAACTTGAGAACTTAACCGAGGAATATGACAAACCCTCTTATTATGTAAATTTGTCTATGCCCAGAACCCTGCCTGAGACAAGAATGAATACCATTTGGAGAGACAATAAAAAATACCGCGGGATGGGATATTATTACATAAAAAACAATCCTGAAATCGAGGACGCCAAATATATAAGCCAAAAGCTGTCTTTAGTCACGCCTACACAGTTAATAATGGAATGGAGCTATGTAGAGAATAAAAAAAGCGAGCTTGGCGAGTCTTCCCTCACCTCATGGGAAAAAGATTTCATAAAACATTTTAACAGCGTTTACAGAGCCTATGAGCCCTATAAAACCTATTTATCAAAATATGTAATGCCTTTTTCATCTGTTTCAGAAATATTCTCAAGACTTATGAAAATGCAGGAAAAAGGTAAAATCGACGAAATTATAATAAGCAACGATGATTTTCAGATTCCTGATTTCATCACTTATTTTAACAAAAAAGGAGCTGACTGGATTCCTAAAGAAAACGGCGCTCCGATAAAATTTAGCTTCGCGAGAAATTATATAACAAAAGGCCCCAGATGTATTTATAAGCTACTTAAAGACTCAAGAGGGGTTTATGAGGCGTCCGACGCCCTTAAAGGAAAATCCGAAAACGTTAACTTTATATTCGGAACAGATGAAATACCTCAGCTTATTTACGCGAGAGATTTATCAAAAAGAAAAAACATCTCTTCTGTATTTAACGTTATAAGTACAAGTGAAAGCGGTTCTGTCGGAGAGTTTGACGTTTTAAAAATAAATTCTCTCGTTAAAAATGATATAAATTTCATTTCCGCCGGAAAGAAAAAAACAGATGGAAAAATCGATTTATATATATACGATTACAGCAATAAAAAAATTTCCGCTGAATCAATTATAAAAGAAATGGAAGAAAGCAAAAATAAGGGAAAATCCGTCGGACTCATTGAGATTTTCGCTCCTGATGTATCGGCGAGCGGTAAAAACACGGTCTTTCTGACGCTTTTAAACAATTCTAAAGAAAAGAACGGAAAATTGGGTATAAACGAACTCGCCTGTTACAGCGCCTGGAACACAAACGCCAACGCCATAGGCTTGGGAGTGGCTCACGCCCAAGTGTTTGGAATTACCCGGGAAAATTGTGCCGACGATAAAACTTTTTTAAAAAATCACCTTAACATACTCGCCATACACTGTGCTGAAGACGGTTTTTACACTCTAAAGGGAAAACGGGCACTTACAAATGAAAAATTCGTACCAGTATATGAGGATACTTTAAAAAGCGAGAAATTACCTCCCGTCATAGGCTCCGAAGAAGTTATTTCCGCTTTTAACGGAGGTAAACACGCGGTTAAGAATAAATTATACTCCGCCGATAAATTCAATCTTTCGGAATATAATTTCCCATGGGGCAGATTGTTCGAGTGTTATCTGGGTTTTGACTGTGAGATAATAGAAATTTCTTAATTTATGTTAAGCGCTGTATAGCGCTAATCTCTTTACCCTCCTTTCAATGAGAGCTTACATCAACTCCATTATAAATGAAGAGAAAAAACTTACTTTATTTGAGATTTTTTAGATTTCCTCGTAGTTTTTCTTTACATTTTCAGTGTTTGATACTCAAACACCTTTTATTAAAGTTTCATCACTGGGTACTCATAAAATGTTTTTGTCAGATTAAATTGAATTTGCTGTAGTATACGTAAATTAAAAGCGTCCTTTCAAAAACGTAATATTATACGCTGAAAGGACGCTTTCACTTTTATCCAAGCATATTCTCAATAAAAATTCCATAGCCTTTCAAAGGGTTCCTCACAAACACGTGAGTCACCGCCCCGATAAGCTTTCCGTTTTGAATAATAGGGCTTCCGCTCATTCCCTGAACAATTCCGTTGGTTTTTGATATGAGTTTTTTATCAGTAATCTCAATAACCATACCTTTTGAGTTATCCGTGTTATATCTGTTCACACTGTCTATATTAACCTCAAACTTCTCAACATTTTTACCATCGATGTTAGCCATTATATAAGCTTTTCCCTCTACAATCTCATTCTGCATGGCGATTGGCATTTCTTCTCCCATAAAAAAGTTTTTGTCGCATACCCCAAAAATTCCGTGTTCGTTATTCTCAAATACTTTTCCTATTACTTCTCCCTCGCTGATGTCTCCTAAAAGCTCTCCGGGCGTTCCCGCCTCTCCTTTTTTAACCGCCGAAACTGAGGAATTTATAATATCTCCCGTTTTGACTTTCATAATCTGCTTTGTGTCAACATCTGTTATGCCGTGTCCGAGAGCGGCGAATTTACCTGTGTTTTTATCAACATAAGTCACAGTTCCAATTCCCTGAGTACTGTCTCTCACCCATACTCCTATCTTCCGTTTCCCCGATTGTCCGTCATAAACAGGCAGAATATCGGCGGAAAAACTTTTTTGTCCTCTCATTCCGTCAAAACGCACCATACCCGCCGAGTTCTCAACAACGTTAATAAGAGTTTCCTTGTCATTAAGCTCAACTCCGTTGGCTTTAAGCAAAATATCACCCGGATAAATTTTACCTCCGCATGGGGCGTAATCCTCCCCTGATGAATTTTCAACCTCTCCCAGGCCCAAAACCATAATACCATCGGTTTCTATTTTAACTCCTACGGTTCTTCCGCATGGAATTACTTTTAAATGAGGAAGCACGGATACCTTGACATCTTTCATCGGAATGCCCATAAAAGAAAGGCGCATATCCATAGTGCACTCGCTGTCAGACCAAACATATAAGGGCTTGTCCAAAGTCACCGAAACAGGCTCCGTAAGCCTTTTATTATTTATATTGACACTCGCCCCGCCGTCAGTTGAAATGGTCGCCGCCACGGGAACATTAAACTCAAAACTATGCTCTTTTCCCGCTATTAAATGAAGCTCGCTTGGAAACATAACAAAATCAAAAACGTTTTTTCCTAAAGTAAAGGAAAAAAACACAGCGAAAATACATATATAAAACTTTTTCAACTTAAATAATTGAAATACGCTGTAAAAAAAACGCATAACAGTCACTTCCTGATTAATACCGGTATTGTGAAAAACAATCTTTCACAAAAATAATTCTTCCCGATTTAATCAATTATTATACGTTAAATATTTTTCAGCGGAATCTTTTCATAAACTACATAATTATAACAATTTCGTGAAAAAGAAAAAATGTTTTTTAACCTTGAGTATATCTGAAAATTAAAATACGCGCAAAAAATCATAAAAAATAAACTTAAAGCGTTTTCATTTTATCTCTCATAATCTTTTGGATATTAAGCCTTATAAAGAAATTCAATTTTCGGTAACCATTAAAATTTTAGCCAATTTTAACAATAAATACAGAGTTCTCAGCCACGCTCTTATCAACATCCCTATAAAGTTTTTAGAGAAGCCTGATAAGTTTCCGTTTTATAGTCAATCAACTTGAAAATGGCAATGGAAAAAGGGCTAAAAATTCCACGAATCGCTATAATTATAATCCCTTTAAATATTTTATCTCATCTTCTCTTAAAAATCTGTATTCCTCTTTTTTAAGCCCATCAAGCTTTATATTCCCGACAGCCACTCTTTTAAGGCGTAAAACCTCGCACCCGATAAAAGCGCACATTTTTCTCACCTGCCTGTTTCTTCCCTCATGAATAATTATTTTAAGAACCGTACCTTTCTCGTCTTTTTTTATAATTTTAAGATCAGCCGGCGCTGTCTTATACCCGTCTATCACAATTCCGCTTTTAAATTTAAAAACAGCGTCTTTCGGCGGAACTTTATTAACAATGGCTATATAAGTCTTTGGAACATTGTGCTTAGGGTGAGTAAGAGTATATGTAAGCTCTCCGTCGTTTGTGAGTATCAAAAGCCCTGATGTGTCATAATCAAGACGACCCACGGGATAAATTCTCTCCTTTATGTTTTTAAGATAGCTTAAAACGGTTTTCCTGCCAAACTGATCCTTAACCGTTGAAACACATCCCTCAGGCTTATTAAAAATAACGTAAACATATTTTTTGTTTTTAACTACTCTTTCCCCGTCAAACTCAATAACATCTCTTTCCTCATCAACTTTAGCGCCGAGTTTTAAAACAATTTCACCGTTTACCGAAACCCTGCCGCTTAAAATAAATTCTTCCGACTTCCTTCTTGAGGCGACTCCCGCTTCCGCCAAATATTTCTGTAAACGAACAATCATAAAAATCCCTCCGAAAAACAATTATAGATTTAATTATACCACAAAATAAAAGTTTTTATAAAAAACTTTTGAATTAATAACGCTTTTTTTAAATAATATATAATATACGATAAAAATATCTTATATTAATCTCTCTTTATCCTATTTGTTAATAGGAGATTATAGTCAAACAACTTGAAAAAAACAAAACTTTGAGGCTTTGCCGCAAACTCCGCTCGCTTTTTGAAAAAAGCGAGACAAAAACTTTTCGCTGAAACTACCGTCTCATTGAAAAAATATATTAATTACTTATTTTCAAGTTTATCGACTATATTATAAAATACAAGAGAAAAATCACAAAAAATAAAACGAAATTATTCGGAGGCTTAAATAAATGAAAAAAACAACACCATATGTAAAAATACTTGTTCTAATATTTTGTATAATATTTTCTCTCGCTCAGTTTAAATACGGTGTAAAAGCGGATCAAACCACATCCGTTTTAAAAGAAAGCTCCGTTGACGCGAAAGGAGCCGTATTAATGGACTATGAGACGGGACGTGTTTTATGGGAGAAAAACGGGTATAATCCTCTCGCTATGGCTAGCACGACAAAAATAATGACAGCTATAACGGCTATAGAGGAGGGAAATCTCTCAGATACGGTCACCGCGTCGGCTAAAGCCGCGTCGGCGCCTCCCACAAAAATGAAACTGTCAAAAGGAGAAAAAATAACCCTTAAAAATCTCTTGTACGCTTTAATGCTCCAGTCCTCAAACGACGCGGCGGTAGCGATATCCGAGCATATCGGCGGTAGCGTCGAAAGCTTCTGTGATAAAATGACAAAAAAAGCGAAAACGCTTGGGGCAAAAGATACCGTTTTTGTAACACCAAACGGTCTTGACTCAGGAAATCATCATTCAACGGCTTACGATATGGCGCTTATCGCCAGATACGCTTTGCGAAACGAGACTTTCAGAGAAATAATAAACACCCGCTCCGTTTCTTTTAAAAGTGATAAAAAAAGCTACTCCATAACCAACAAAAACCGCCTGTTGTCCGAATTTGACGGGGCTAACGGCGTAAAAACCGGTTTTACGGGAAAAGCGGGACATTGTTTTGTCGGTTCAGCTAAAAGAGGAGATTTACACCTTATAAGCACAGTGCTCGCCAGCGGTTGGGGAAATAAAGGAAAAGAACAGAAATGGATTGACACGAAAAAAATATTAAACTATGGTTTTAAAAATTATGAATATCAAATTCCTTTTAAGCAAAATCAGAAAATAGGTGAAATTCCCGTAAAAAAGAGTGAGGAAACGACTCTTCCCCTGCTTTTAAAAGACGGTTTAAAAGTGTGTGTTAAAAAAGACGGAACAGAAAAAATAAATATAATAAAAAAAATCCCCTCCGAGATAACCGCCCCAATAAAGCGGGGCCAAAAATTAGGAACAGCGGAAATCTATATAAATTCCTCATTAACAGCGAAAATAGATGTAATAGCGGAAAAAAGTATTGAGAAAAAAACTTTTTATGACTATTTTAAAGATGTAGTTAAATTTTGGGCTACAAAAAAATTTATTCCTTAAATTAGACTTCTTTCAAAACTTCATAGCAATTCAGAAAGAGTCAGAAAAAATCAATTTATTCAAAACTTCTTTATGATTTCGGTGTTTAAAAAACAAAACACCTTTTGCCAAAATTTTGAATAAATTGATTTTTTCCGACTCTTTCTGAATTGCCATAAAGTTTCAAAAGAAGTTTATTATAAGAATCGCCAAAATCGCCAGTATTTCCCAAAAGCCTGTTGATTTTATAAATAGTTATACCTTAATAGACAACAAAATTAAAAACAAACAAATTCCTCGAAGAAAAATCCTTTTCTCTTTGTATCTGTCAGTCAGCTAGACTTTAGGCCGCGCACTCTCCGCCGCCTTACGAAGATAATTTTTGTATCGTATCCTTCTTGTTACTTTTCAAGTTTGCTTAAAATAAAGGGCTTTAGCTTAAAAATCCTCTCTCAAAAGCCCTTTATTTTTTTACACTTCGCCGTCTCTCATTTTCTCAGACTCTTTGTGACTTTGATGACTTCCTCCAGCTTTGAAAAAGCCTTTCCGCTGTCTATAGATGCCCTCGCGAGCTCAATTCCCTCTTCTATAGACTCGGCAAGTCCGTCAATATAAATAGCCGCTCCTGCATTGAGGCACACAATATCCCTTTTAGCTCCTTTTTCACCTTTAAGAATTTTTATGGCAATTTCAGCGTTCTCTTTGGAGTTACCTCCCGCAATATCCTCTTTCATAACTCTTTTGATCCCAAATTGTTCAGGAGAAACAGTGTATTCTTTAATTTCCCCATCCTTAAGCTCGGCTATATAAGTCTCTCCTGTGGTGGTTATCTCGTCCATACCGTCCTCACCGTGAACTACCAAAGCTCTTTTGACTCCCATCATTCTCATAGCCTCGGCGAAAATTCTCGTAAGTCCTTTGCTGAAAACCCCGATAAGCTGATATTCAGCGCCAGAAGGGTTTGATAATGGACCTAATATGTTAAAAATAGAGCGCATCCCCATTTCTCTTCTCGCCTGCCCGACATTTTTCATACTTTTATGAAAAATTTGAGCGAACATAAAACCCAGCCCCGTTTTATCAAAACATTTCCTAACCTCTTCCGCCTCAAGCATAACGTCTATACCAAGCTCCTCTAAAACGTCAACAGAACCGCTTTTACTTGAGATAGCCCTGTTTCCGTGTTTAGCTATTTTAACGCCCGCTCCGGCGGCGACAAAAACAGATGTCGTGGAAATGTTAAAAGTATCCGTTCCATCTCCTCCCGTGCCTACAAAATCAATATACTTATCACTCTTTATCTTTGGGTTCTCCGCTTTTTCCCGCATAACAAGGGCGCATCCCACAATTTCGTCAAGGGTCTCCCCTTTCATTTTTAGAGACGTTAAAATACTCCCTATCTGCGCTAAAGTCGCCTCTCCGCTGAGAAACTGCCTCATAACGTCTTTCGCTTCGTCAATAGTAAGATTTTCTCCCCTTGCCGTTTTGTTAATAGCCTGTTTCATATCAAACATAAACACATCCACCTTTCATTATTTAAAAAAAGCCTCGAAAGTATATACATTTCGGGGCTTTAATTTTTTATAGTCAAAGGTTATAAATATCTTTATATCTCAAAAATACTCATAACCCGCGGCGGATAGCTCCGCCTTTATCTTCAGTGGAAGAATTTATACTCCCACTTAATACAAGAGGAAATCTTCCCCGTCTAAAAAGCGGGGAACCTCCTCAGTCGGTTATAATCCATACTCAAATATAAATCTGATAAAACCTATTATGTGAACCTTAAAACCGCTTGCCTTTATCCGGCAAAACACCTTTAAGCCCCAAGGAAACGCCTTTGTTCCCTATAAATATCCGCATAACGCTTACATATTTGAGTCTCTTATAATTATATCCACCATATAGAGTAAATCAGTAAGACTCATCGTTTCTTTAGGTCTCGCTCCATATGTGTTTCCATAAAATCCTAAATCCCCCGCTTTAAGCATAGCCGTCTGATAAGCGGGATTTGCGTTTCTAATATCACTGTACTGAGTAAGCTCTAAAGAAGTATAAGGAGCCTGCCGTCCCGTTTTAACCTCATAAAGTTTAATAAGAGCGTTTACTCCCTCTTCTCTTGACACGGTAGGAGATGATATAAGCATACCGCGTCTTGAGAGCGCCGTATAGTCAGCGTCGGGCAGAGACCCATTTATAGCCACGTCTTTTCTGCCGTTGGCTACCGCCGCCACAATATTGTTAAACTGAACCGTTGACACAACGGCGTTTGGTTTTGCGTACCGCATATCGGTAATAGCGATTTTACTGTTAAGGCTTATGAGAGAATTAACAGCGTTGGGGTCGTTGGTCGAGATAGACGGCGCGTTTTTCCTTATAGCGGAAAAAGTAGCCGGAATTTTAGTGCTTCCGATAAAAGTAGCGTTTACATCATCGTAAATACTGTCGTATCTTTCCCAATTTGTAGTCAAATCCGTGTCATAATAAGCGCCTACATTTGTCTCCTGAGATGTAAACCTGTCGTTAAGCTTGATAGCCACGTCTACATTTTTATAAAATTGTTTCATGTTTTTTATACCTGTTGGGGTAACAATATCAACTGAAAGCTTTTGAGCGGGAGAGATATACGTCTGTCCGTTCTGAAGAAGAGGAGCGTCAGCGGGGCTCGCCGTAACTGTTATTTTAACGTCAGCGCCCTGTCCGTATCCCGGGAGAGAATTTACCTCTGTTGTTTTTATAAAATCAGGTGAAAATCCAAATTTCACATTATCGGCTTTTAAATAAAGGGTAATATCGTGCTCCCCAAAGGCTTCCATAATAGAGTATGGTATCTCGACTACTCTGTTTTTAATTTGATAATTACTGTAATAAGTTAAATCAACCTCAAACTCATAAAGCTTTTTCTGAAGTATAGTGGAAATAAACCTCTGGTCAACATAGTTGTCGTCAAGACCGTCATTGTCCTCTTTATTTGAGCGGAAACGATAAGTAAGAGTGTTTGTGAAGCCATCGTAAATATACTCAAAATCATCATCAGGCAAAGGATAATGAGAATCGTTTATTCCGCCGTTATACTCGTCGTCGCTTTTTCCCGCCTTAAACCTTACGGGGGTACACCAATCAGACTCTTTCGTAAAAGATGTCTCCTCTATTTCAGCGTCCCCATCAGGAATGACAACTGTCAAAGCGTCTTTAAAATCTTTATTTTTTGAGAATTGGAAAATATAAGTATATGATTTAGTCCTTGTTCCATCGCTGCCTACACTTACGGTACACCTTGCCTTTACCCTGCCGTAATAATCCGTGTTGGCCTCAAGATCGTTAAGCTTAACCACTATAGTATTCTGAATACCTTCGTCCGCTAAAACCTCGTGTTTATCTCCCGTGGCGGCGGCGGCTGGAGACGGTCCCAAATCGTCCTCATTTCTGTTCCATTCCGCTATAATATACTTATCTGTACGCTGTTCATATTTAGTATCGTGGTTGGAATTATAAATACTTATAGTATCCTTAGCCGCAAGACCAAGACCATCGGGAATTTCAGGTTTTCCCAAAGGATCAGTTATGACGTAAATAGGGCTAGACCAGGCGGAATAAACCGTATTCCCTCCGTTTGGAGCGTTCGCCCTAATCCATATATAATATCCAGTCTCCGGCATAAGACCTTTTATTCTGTAATAAATTCTGCGGATTTCATCCTCTGTTTTTCTCTCACCGAACTCGTTAATCTGGTCCATCGTGATTATAGTAGCGCCTGATGATGGGTCGTCGACAAGATTAGTACTGTAAGCGAGCTCATATTGAAGACTGTCCATAAACTCCTGCCATCTTACAGTTATTGACATATCATCGTGCTTATCTTCCTCAAGTACGGGAACGGTAGGGGTTATGTCAACCTGAACGTCGTCCGGCAAAGTCGTACCCATAATGTAAGCTGGATAAGCGTCTTTCTGCCCGTCCTCAAGAATTCTGTACGGACGTATAATAATAGCGTATGTCGTATTTTTCTCAAGCCCCGTTATATTATATGAGGCAAGAATGTCTGAATAGAAAGATGGGTTTATGGTCTGCCATCCGGCATTCTCATCTTTCATAATCCGCTCAAGATAAGCCTCGTATCCTCCTGGTATATCCGCTATATCGGCATATGGAATATAAAGGGCCTCATATTTAATATCTGAGGCGGTAAGATCAACTTCTCTCACCGGAAGAAGATTCACCTGGTCCTCTGTAAGGCCAGCCCCTTGAAAGAGTGATTTTACTCTTTCCTCGCTGTCAACATCGTGGAACGTAATGGCGCTTCCCGACGTGCCTTTCTCGTCGCCGTAAAATATTTTTCCGTCAGAGCCGACAGAAGCGCTTGAATACCATGAATCTGTCTCGCTGTCATATATCTCATACCATTTCGTCCTCCACTCAACCTCAATGGAGTTGTTCGTCACAATCTCGTTGCCCTCTTCGTCCTCTTTGATTTTAAGAGGCGGTTTGTTAAGAGACTGAGGAGCGGCTATATCGCCTCTCGCCGGAAAATATTGAGAAGCGTAGGCGGGTTCCGCGGTAAGTGGATTACCTATAGCCACAGGCTTTGAGACAACAAGCTTTATATAATATACTTTGTTCTGAACAATATTTTTAGTCACAAAGGCACCCGTGTCGTCTTTTCCCGTATAAGTCGTAAGAGCTCTGTGATAAACAGGATTCTCATAATCCGGTATATTGGTTTGCGTAAGCTGAGCCGGACTTACGGAATCGAGAGTTTTTGGCAAATTAGGATTTTGCAGGTCCTCGACATTATCCGTAATCCACAAATCATATAAAACGTTTTTATCTATATACATTCCGTTTTCCTCAACAAACTCTTTTTCGCTGTCTGTATAAGGATGGCGCATAAACACTGACCAATAAGCGTCCAATGTGTTTTGGGCCGCCGTTTCGTTTACCTCAAGGAAAATCTTGGGCTTATTTGGGGTAATATTAACCGAGTTGGGGTCGTACACAGCTATTTCCGAGGTAATCGGAACATCCATACCCTCCACAAATATTTTAAGCTGATAATATGTGGTCTCGGCAGGCTTATCAATCTGCCAGTAATTTACGTAAATAGCCTGAGGAGAATATATGGTTCCTATCTTTATACCTATATCGGATTCAGACGCGCCCTTAAATACCTCGATTCTCTGAATATTTCCAATAGTGTTTGAAAGCCCCCACCAGTGAAGATTGAGATAATCCTTTCCGTTCTCAAGAACCTCAAGAGGAACAGAAATATAGGCGTTGTTTGTTCTGTACTCGTTTGTTGTATACGAGTTAAACGCCATTTTATAAACAATATCATTAATAGAGATATTGGTATAACTTAAATTATTCGTAAGCTTTCTTATTTCAGAGCCGGCGTATAAAGGCTCAACCTTAACAGCGTAAACCTCTCCCTGCGCGAGAGCCGTGTCAAAAATACTGAACTGGAGTCTTGACACCCCGTCTCTCTCCTCGTCTGAGAGACGCACAAGCTCCTCGTTGTCAACGCTTACGTCTTTAAAGTTATTAAAACTTGTAACAGTGGCTCCGCCTCTTTGATAATAAATTCTGTATCCATGAAAAATATCTTTTCTGTTATACTGTGGATTATCCCATGTAACCGTGAGATAATTTCCCGAGCCCTTGGCGTCAACCTTAAGGTCGCTCATAAACAAAACGTTCTCTGGCACGCTTGAGTCATAAGGAGCGTCTACCCTGACGGGAACGCCGTCGTCACGCACGTATGTATGCAAGTGATATGGCTGCACCTCGTACATATAAAGGCTTCCTGTCGCCAAAACCCTTGAGATTGTGGCTGTCGTGTCATTCGGGCCTGCCTCCGTAAGATTATTGAAAGTTCCCTCTCCCGCCGTAAGATTTCTTTCCCTTATCCTAAATCCGTCAGGAGCGTGAACAAGGTCTCCGCCCTGCGCCTCGCCGTCAACAAGGTTAGACCACGGGGGATTAGTCCACGTAAGATTGATGTTAGTGGCGTTTCCCGTTTGAGGAAGCGCCCTTATAACAACATCTTTAACATGGCTTTGTAAGTTCGCTAAAACGCTTTGCGTGTTAAACATAACACAGGAAAAAGAAAAAATACAGGAGAGTAAAAAAGCGTAAATTCTTTTTAATTTATTTTTCCTCATAGAAAAATACCTCCTTAAAGATTAACCTTCGCTGAAATATTCGCGAGCATCTGTAAGTAATCTTTTATCGTCATAATACCATTTGGATTCATACCCGAATTTGTGTATACCCCAAGCTCGAAAGCTGATTGAACGCTCTTTTTAAATACGGGCTGAATACCCTTTATATTGCTTGTGGCGGCGAAATTCCTGATTTGAACCGTATCTATTTTTACATTTTTTCTTACTTGATAAACCATCATGGTAAGATAAACCGCCTCCTGGTTTGTGGCGTCGCCCTGTTTATTTTTAACAAGAAGGTTTACGCCCTTTGAGGTAAAGAAAGCGATAGGCTCCGCGGTTTTGTCCGCCCCCGATATTCTCGCCGAGCATCCAAGGGCCGCGTTTCTGGTCAAAGGAGCGTTAATATTGAGCGCCGTTCCTTTTCCCAAGAAGTCCTCAAGACCATATTTAGCGACAATATTCGTAATAAGCTGGCCGTTTGGTATATTCGCGATTTCTGGAATAATAACGGCTTTTCCCAAAAATACATATATTCCGGGATTTTTTGTGTAAATAGCCTTTTTGCCCATATATTCGGAAACCGTCGCCCCCGTCCACACGCCGTTTACCTGACGTCTTCCTGAAACGGTGACTCCCTGAGCCGCCGGATAAGCGATTATTATACTCGCCTCAAGCTGCTCGGTTGCGAAGCTTCTGTCTATTATGTCGTCAAGGTCATCAAGAAACTCCTCGTGAGTATCCTCATTAAAATCTATAACAAGGTCTTTTATGAATTTAACCATATCTTCGTCTTTGTCGGCGTCGTCTATCTCGTCTACTATATCGTCGTAGTTATCTTCAACCGTATCTTTAATCCACTCTATAATATCGTCAACTCTCTCGTCGTCCCATTCCTGAATGTCCTCGTCAACCCCTACGGCGTCAACCTCAACATCTATAATCGGACTTAATGGGTCGGTATTCTCAATAGTATAAGAAACAGGATTAAAATACGCCGTTATCTTTATAAAATAATCCTCAACATGATCATGGTCCATTCTGTCAAGAACCTGTCGGATAGCCTCGTTAAGCGCCGGATCAATAGCTCTCGCCCCTACAATAACGTCGGCGTCTTTCCAGCTTACTTTAAAGCCCTTATTAGCGTCATAGGCTTGTTTTACGGCGCTCGCTGGTATATAGTATATTTTCTTCGCGCCAAACTCACCCGGCGGAAGATTAATGACTCCCGTAACAGCTTCGTTTATAACGCTTTGGAAGTGCTGCGGTCTATAATAAACTACCGTATTCGCGGTGGTATCGTCAAGAATCCAATATGGGTCGTCAAGCTCTTCCTCAAGAAGCTCTTTAAGTCTGTCTATCCAGCCGTCGATTTCCTCTTGTCTGTCCTGGTCAACGGCGTCAACGTCCGTCCTGTGTTTTTCTGTGTTAGAGTAAATCGAGGCTTCGTTAAGGGTGTTGTTTAAAATCCTTACTTTTATAAAGTAAAGCTTTCCCTGCTCAAGCCCTCCTATTGTATAGGTAAAATGCAAAGTGCCGTCAGGGTTTTCCGTTTTGTTGGCTTTAAGTGTCTCAGGCTTCATTGTAACAGGATTTTCCCACAACTCCGTATCCTGTTTGAGAGCGTATTGAATGTCATACTCCGTACCAAGTAAATTCGTGTCAAAATAAGGAGTGTCAAAGCTTATTACAACCTGGCTTTCCTTATCGTGTTTAATTCCCTTTTCAATTTTAAGGTTATACGGACTCTCAACAGGTGTCGTAGTCACTGAGAGAGGAACCCAGATAGAGTACGCCACAGGTTTTCCGTCAACAATTCTTACCGTTCTTAAATAATAGAAATAAAGCTGATTCGGACTTAACGTTCTGTCGTATAAAATATTTTGAATAACATCTTTGGGATCATAGCCAAATCTCTCCGCTGAGGCGGGAGTCTCGGAAAAGTCCGTTCCGTTAAACTCATAAATACTGTCTTTCAGCGTCTGCCAGCCCGCTACTTTAACACCAGTGTTTACTTTTTCCCAAATCTCGGCGTAATCTTTTCGGCTCGCCCTCGTAGCCTCGTCCATCTGTTCCCCGTTTATCCTTATAAACTGGTACTCAAGAGAACTGTTGGGATATTCTACCCCATCAATAACTTTATCCCACATAAGTTTGACACTGTTTAAAGTAATGTCATCTTTGGTAAAATTATCAGGAGCCTCCGGATAATTGTCCTCAGGTCCCGGAACATCCTCATCCGGTAAAGTAGTCGCTGTAACTATGCTTGAGTATCCAGACAAATCTGTCTCATCGTTTCCCTCTTCATCCAAATATTTCTCGTTTACTGTATCATACGGCACTACAACCGTTTCCAAAATAACGTAATACGGCTGATTTTTGTCAAGCCCTCTCAAAGTGAAGCTTTGATTTTCGGCGCTTGGGTCATGCATAATATTCTCAATTTTCACAATTTGATTGTTTCTTAACTCGTCTCTTAAAACAGTTCCGCCTACGGCGCTGTTTGCTGAGAAATCAAGTCCCGCGTCCGCCGTTTTCCCACCGAAATCAAAAGTCTTTATAATTCCCGAAATTGAGCCGGGAATCTCGTCTCTGTTATTGTTATACTGAATAAGATTGTCAAAGTTCGCCTTGTCCTGTGTAACATAGGCGTTAAATTTAATTGACTTATCGCCGAAATCATATTTTCTTGTAAGGAGCATTTTCTCCCTGTATTTATAGATAAGACTGTCTATGTCGTCAATATCAAAAGTGTCCCATTCAACCGTGAACTCAGTCTTTCCTATCGCCTTGTCACCCGCTGTCACCACTCTAACGTTCTGAGGCTCTGGAACATCGTAATCTACAACGTCGTCAAGAGTCACGTCGTCATAAAGAGACGCTGGTATTTTAACATAAGTTTTATTGTCTGTATAATATCCGCTTAAATTAAGGAAATAAACATTAGGATACAAAAACAGCTGATTTTTATCCGCTTTCGGGGCGGTAGGCATTCTAAACGTAATCGTCGGCCTTACCACCGTATATCTGGTCGTCCCCATAAGAACGTCGTAAGTGTCGTATTTAAAAGAATCTTCCTCTATCTCGGCTACACCGTCCTCCTTATCCGCCGTGATTTTAATCTCGTCTCCGGCTAAAGTGAGGTGAAGCTTAATTTTAGCGAATTGCTGCTCGTTCTCGTCATAAGGAACCTCTCCTCTGTTAAACTCATAGTAAACGTCAAGCTCCCCGCCGTTTTTATTTAAAATATTTTTAAGAACCGTTTCATAACCCATATCCCATCTTAAAGTCATAAGAAGCTCATTTTCCGTAGACGCCCCTGGATTTGACGGAACAACCTCCGCCGATATAACCTCAAAATTCGCGGGTGTGCTTATAACCACGTCTGAGTCATCGGGCTTGAATTTAAGGATCTGAGACTCCAGAGTAACCTGGCTCGTACCCGGAGTAGAGTCAGGAGGAGTGAAAACAAAATCAATCTGGAAACACTGGGTTTGCTTATTAATGGCGTTAATATTCACGGGGACGTAAATCGGCTCCGTGCCTCCCTTTGAGTCCTCGACCTGCGCCCAGTTTGTAAGAGTCGCCGTTGTCGCTCCCGATTTAATTATGTAATATCCCTTGTATCCCTCGAACGGCTGAATTTTAAGATAGAATTGCTCGGCTGAGATCGCTTCCACGGTATACACAGGGTATGTGTATACTTTTCCATGAGGAATAGTCGTAACGTCCGCTAAGAAATTGCCGTTATTAGGTTTATATAATGATATCTCAGCGGGATTATAAATAACTCCCGGCTGAAGATTTGTAATATTTATGGAAATAGTGGAGTTGTTCACGTCTCTAGTAACGTTTACTCTCCCGTCTCCTCCCTGACCAGTAATTCCCCCTATGGTATAGGTAGCGCCTGTATTTGGGTTATTGGCGTAAATATTGGCGATACTCACCTGAATCTTTTTAGAGTCGTCAATATTGCCCAAACTCACGACAAGGGATGTTATGTCGTCGCTTGTCGCCGATGACGGGTCAATGTATACATATGACTTAGTAGCGTCGTCCCATACCTTCGGCATATTTATGTCAAGAACAAGTTCAGGCTCATGTCCTGGGTCGTTGGCGTTTACACCCGTAAAAGGCCTCTCCGTATGGTCTATCTCATAGTGCCTGTCATTGGCGTAAGGAGTCGAGCGGAAAGAATTAGCGTTTATACCCGTGAAAATCTGAAGATTATTGGAAATCTCGCTTTCACCGGGAATATTAAGCTTAAGGTCAAAATCGTATACGTTACCCTGCTGTATACCACTTGTGACATAATACATAATATCGTTGTCCGTTCCTTTTACCCACTGGAATTTAATAGTCTCGTTGTCATATTTAAAAGCGAAGCCGCTGCTTTGGGTAATATTAAAGCTCGCCTTTGTGGGCTTTCCGTCCGGCCCGTCGTATACAACTCCGAAATTCTCTGTGGCGTTAGGAAAATTCTCCGCCGTTGGAGCGATATAAATTCCGTCAGTATCCCTGTACACCTGAAAAAGCGTGTCGCTAAGAGAAATATAATCAGAAGTGGCGTAATCAAAAACCTTGTATGTGACATTCGCCACGCTTCCGTTTTTAACAATCTCAAAATCGACTCTCTTTCCATCTTTAATATTATAGCTTAAAGTATATGTACCCCTGTCAAAAGACGAGCCGTTTCTCTTTCCGAAATCCCACCATAAAAACACATTATCGCTGGCGTCGCCTTTGCTCACAATGTTAAGTCCGTCGTTTAAAATATTCTCTTTGTTCCACTCAAACGCGAAAGCGTCTGCGGCGTAAACACTTTGAAATGAGATACCGAAAAACAAAGTGTTTAAAAGAAAAATAAAACTTAAAAACTTTGCTGTAATAGTCTTCATAAAATACCTCCTGTTTAAACTTAAATCCTTACGAAAACCTCGATTTATACAATATAAAGTTAAAAACTCGCGTTTTTACAAATCAGCGTTTTCCCAATCACCTTAATTATAAACTTATTACGTATAAAAGTCAAAGGTAAAGAACCCTTTTTTAATAAAAGTAATAAAATTGTAAAAAAAGAAAATACGGCCTATTTTACATTAAACAGGTCCATTCTTTACATACAGCGAATCATTATAACCTAAATAACGTGAGTTCGATAAAAATTTATGATTATTGGAACCTTTTTCTATCGCAAAAAGGCTGGCCGCAAAGCTTTGCTTTGCTGCTCGCCCATGCGTCCCAGGTTCCAAACCTCCAAAAACGCTCTTGAAAGCATTAAAACCCTTGAGGTTTCACCTCAAACACCACAAACTTTTGTGCGAAACTACGTTTCGCTGATTTCACTGCCATTTCTTGTCGAACTCATGTTAAATAACTTATACTAATCTCTTTTTAAAATGAGATTAGTATTATGACAGTTTCTTAATACGCCCTATCTAATCATCTCCGAGAAGTCATAAATAAACCCATCGGCGGCGGCTTTAATACTTTCCGTATCTTCCGCCGACGTTTCATCGTAAACCCCGAAAATTCTCATACCAGCCGATTTAGCTCCTTTTACCGCGGGCAAAATGTCCTCAAAGACAACGCACCTTTCCGGTGATACTGAAAGCCTCTTCGCCGCTAAAAGATAAATATCCGGAAACTCTTTTCCCCTTTTAACTTCTGAACCGCTCACGAAAGAGTCAAAAAGAGAAAACATGCCGTTGTTTCTCAAAAACGGCTCGTAAAGCGTATTCGGCGAGGCGGTGCATAGAGAGACTTTAACGCCCTCTTTTTTTATGTACTCAATATATTCCCTGGCGAATTTTTTGGGCCTCACGTTAAAGCTATACTCATCCACGGCTATGGAATACCATTCCTCCGTAATTTCAGAGAGGCTTTCTTTAAAGCCGTACTCGCTTTTTGTGAAAACAGCCGCCTCGTAAAAACTCATTGAGGCTATCTTTTTAGAATATTCCTTAGGAATTTCCAAACCCCTCCTGCCAAAAAAAATACTGTCAACTTTTTTCCAAACATAATGGGAATCCGCTATAGTTCCGTCAAGGTCAAAAACGGCCCCGTCAAAATCCAGCATAAAAAAACCTCCGAGGTATTTAAATTTTGAGGAAACACCAAGGGAAACATACAAAAACAATCTTTTAATTTGCCGGTGTTTCCTCAAGTAAAACCGCCTTAAACCCGTTTCAATACCGAAACGGTTTTTTCTCTCATCCCTTTGGCCGCCTCTTTAATATCCCTTTGGGCGATAATAGCTGAGACAACGGCGACCCCGTCAATTCCCGTACCTCTTAAAGCGTCGATGTTTTCCCTGTTTATCCCGCCGATTCCGACTACGGGAATATCAACTCTTCTTTTAATCTCCGCAAGTTCCATGGGAGTAACTGAAACAGTGTTTGTTTTAGTGGACGTCTGAAACAGAGCCCCCACTCCTATATAATCAGCCCCGTCTTTTTGAGCGTTTAAAGCTTTTTTTAGATTTCGCGCGGAAACGCCGATAATTTTATCCTCTCCCATAATTTTTCTGGCGGCCCGTATGGGTAAATCGTCCCCGCCTATATGTACCCCATCGCAGTCCGCCGCCTTGGCTATATCCGCCCTATCGTTAATAATAAGGGGGATATTGTGACTTTTGCAAATCTCCCTTATTTTAACAGCCGTCTCAAAAAACTCTCTTGACGAGATATTTTTCTCTCTCAGCTGAATCACAGTGACTCCGCCCTCTATAGCCGATATAACGGCATCCTCTATTTTACCGGACGACATAATATTTCTGTCCGTCACAAAATACAAAGTATAATCAACATTTTTTTTATCCATAAACCCTCCGTGAAGATTTCTCATCTAAGAACCCTGTCTAAAAACTATTAAAATATCCAAAAAATCAGTGAAAATAAAATCATTACGCTCCAAAATGATTTTATTTTCGCTGATTTTTTGTGTATATTTTGTTTTTAGACAGGCTTTTTTAGATTTTAAACAGGTTCTAACGCTAATCTTTCAAACCTCAAACCCCGCTTTTTTGTAAAGCTCATAAAAATGATTGGTCGGGCCGTGTCCCTTTCCTATCTCAAGCGAATGAAGAATAGCCGCTGTAATATATTCCTTAGCGTCATAAACAGAGTTGTAAACGCTTTTCCCCCTCGCTAAGTTCGCCGTAATAGCCGATGAGAGAGTACAGCCCGTTCCGTGTGTGTTTTTTGTGTCAATTCTTTTCGTCTTAAAACTGTAAAACCCTTTTCCGTCGAATAAAATATCCTCAGCGTCGCCTATTGAGTGCCCGCCTTTTATAAGAACGTTTTTAGGCCCCTTTTTATGAATAATAACGCAGGCGTCTCTCATATCCTGTACATTTTTAATCTCCATACCGGAAATCTTTTGCGCTTCCGGAATATTCGGAGTAAGCAAAAACGCCGCCGGAACAATTTCTTTTATGAAAAAATCAACGGAATCCTCCTCCATAAGAGGACAGCCTCCCTTGGCATACATAACAGGGTCTATAACGACCTTTTCGGGCTCATATTCATCAAGCTTCTCTTTAACGGCAGCCATACACCGGGGATTTGAGAGCATTCCTATTTTTACTCCGTCAACAGGAATATCCTCAAAAACAGCGTCAATCTGTTTTTTTATCATATCAGGCGTAACATCTAAAATATCAATAACCCTGCTTGTGTTTTCCGCGACAACGGAAACAATAACGCTCATCCCAAATACACCATGGGCCGCGAATGTTTTAAGGTCCGCCTGAATACCAGCGCCCCCGCTGCAGTCTGACCCCGCTATAGTCAATACATTTTTCAAGTTTTTTCCCTCCTGTTTTTATAAAAATATTTTGTCGGAGACTATTCGTATTTTTGTCTCACAAAAATACTCATACCCTACGGCTGATAATTCCGCTTTTATATTCAGTCTAGAGAGTATCTGAAAACAAAAATACGCGCGAAAAATTATAAAAAATAAAACGAAACAGAAAGGCTATTCTGTTTAATTGAACCGTTTTCGTTTATTTTTTTATAATTTTTTGGATATTTCTCGTATATAACTGATAGCTTATGATAGTTTTCAGATACTCCCTAAGTTACAATCTCACTAAAACGCGATAGTAATTACCAACGCTTAAAAAACGGGGGACTTATCCCGTAGGCTAAACTAATCCCAGATAATATTGTCTCCAAGCTTTGAGTTTATATCTTCCTCAAAGTCAAACTCCGTTTGAACGTCCGTCATATCAAACTCTCCGCTTTTAGTGTCAAAATCCTTTTCGGTTACGACATACAAATCAAAATCTCGCCCATATTTTTTAGAAAGTTTTGAGGCTATCTCGTCTTTAAGAGTTAATACTCTATCGAAATATCCCTTTTTAGAACAAACCAAATAAATTTTGTCGTCAAGTATTTTAGGCTTAATCTGTAAAAGAAAACTTCTGTCGGCCATTTTAAAGTCCTCCGTAAAAATCTTCCATGACGATACGGCCTCTTTTATATCAGCGGAAGCCGCCTTAGGTTTCGGCTTCGGTAAATCCGGCGCCTCCTCTATTTTCTCACAAAATGGAGCGGCGCTTTCCTTTCTCACAAAATCACCCTCGTCTATTCTCTTTCTGAGGCTTCTCATCTCAGCTTTAAGCTGTTCTATATTCTCTCCACCCACGGGATTGCATATTTTAATACACTCGACCTCAAAAATAACCCTTGGATTCGACGCGTATTTAATACTTGTCTGCAAAGCCGAGAAATTGTTTATAAGCTCTATAATAAATCCCCTGTCGATTTTTCCACCCTGCTCTTTATACCTCAAAATATTCTCTTTTGAGAACTCAAGAGCGTAAGACCCTTCCGACACTGAAACCGCGACTATAATGTTTCTCAAATGAAGTATGAGGTCATCTATAAACCTTACAATATCCCGTCCGTCGGAAATGGCTCTCTCAATAATCTCCATACATCTCTCGCCGTTTTGATTAAACAAAGCGTCGGTCATCTCAAAAAACACGCGGGAATCAACAGCGCCGCAAACGTCCAAAACCTTTCGCAGGGTTATTTCCTCACCAAAATAAAAGGACTGGCACTGGTCAATTACGCTTAGGGCGTCTCTCATAGCCCCGTCGGAAACAGCGGCTATATAATTAACAGCTTCGTCCGTGACCAAAACATTTTCCGCCTCCATATATTTTTTAAGCGTATCGCCTATCAGCTCGGCTGATATTCTTTTAAAATCAAACCTTTGACACCTTGAGTGTATAGTTACGGGTATCTTCTGAGGGTCTGTAGTAGCGAGTATAAAAACAACATGAGCCGGAGGTTCCTCAAGGGTTTTCAAAAGAGCGTTAAAAGCCCCGATTGAAAGCATATGAACCTCATCGATAATATAAACCTTATATTTAGCGTTAGTGGGAGGATACTTCACCTCGTCCCTTATTTCCCTTATATTGTCAACACTGTTGTTGCTGGCAGCGTCTATCTCTATAACGTTCATATTAAAACTGCCGTCCACACTTAAACATGACTCGCATTCCCCGCATGGCTGTCCGTCTTTGGGATTAAAGCAGTTTACCGCTTTAGCGAAAATTTTAGCTACCGACGTTTTTCCCGTTCCTCTTGTTCCGCAGAATAAATAAGCGTGGCTTATTCTCTCAGATTTAATTTGATTTCGTAAAGTTTTAACAATATGTTCCTGCCCGACAACCTGCTCAAAGTTTTTCGGACGCATTTTCCTGTAAAGCGCTATATATCCCAAAAAAACACCTCGTCTCAAAAGCGCGCGGCCCGTTTTACATACAATACTATATATACAATAAATTTAAAGAAAAAAAGGCCCGTAAAAAACCGACCCCTTGTAAAAAACATTCGTATTTTTGTCTCACAAAAACACTCATATACCTTAATGTGTTAAAAAATCCCGTGAATCTGCTGTCGACAATCTTACCCTATACGTTACCAATGAGAAAAAGCTCGGGCTAAGCGCCCTCGCGGCACACGAGAGTGTTTGCTTAGTGCTGCTTCCGTCAAGACCTGACACGGTTCACAAATTCCCGTTGCGCGAGACTCAGCCGTCAGCGCCCATCTCAAAGGGCAGACTATAAAGTAAGAAAGCCTAAAGCAGACGTCACCTCCACTATAGCGGATTGTGGATACAGGGCGCCGCTACTTCCCCGGCTATCACGAGAAACTTTATAACAAAATAAAAAACATATATACTAATCTCAAATAATACCGCTTCAGATTAGTATAAGCTTGATTGATAAATCAACGCATAATAAGTATACCCCGTAAATAGCAAAATGTCAATAATTTTCTTACGAAAATCATTGAGTGTTTTTTCGGCGGGATTCGTTCTTTCCTCGATAAAAGACTTGTCAAAGTCAATTATGACGAAATAAGTCTAATGAGATAATAAGCTGACATGTTGTTTAGAGCCTAAAATCTCATGATTGCCTATAATTTGCAAACCTGTATATTGTATGTTATAATACGGTATAAGAGATTTTAATGATATAGTCAATAAACTTGAAAATAAACAAAAGGAGGCGGGATGAAAATTATTTTCACAAATCATCGGACGGAAGGCATAACCATAGCGCTGTGTTAACCAGCCGCAACGCGGTGAAAAATTTTTTAAACCGCCGAACTTGTTTGTTTTCAAATTACTTGACTATAAACTCTCTTAACAGTCAAAATTGATTGACTATATAAAAATACTTACCGAATAAAAGGCTGGTGGAAAAATGGCGGCGTATATAACCGCGAATGACTTTTTTAAAAAGAAATTCGGATGTAAAATAATAAAGATACCTATAAACGGCGGGTTCACGTGTCCTAACCGGGACGGAAGCAAAGGTGTGGGAGGCTGTATATTCTGCTCAGAAAAAGGTTCAGGGGATTTTTTATGCCCGCCTGAGACCCCCATACCGGAGCAGTTTAACAGAATGAGAGAAATAATGCATAAAAAATGGAAAACCGGAAAATATATGATATATTTTCAATCATTTACCAATACTTACGCTCCCATAGAAAAATTAAGAGAAATGTTCACTCAGGCGGCAAATCTTGAAAATGTCGTTGGGATCTCAATAGCTACCCGCCCCGATTGTGTAACGGGGAAGTTGCTTCCGCTTCTCTCAGAGTTAAGTCAAAAACTCTATATAACCGTGGAGCTTGGGCTTCAAACGTCAAATGAGAAAACCGCGGAGTATATAAATCGGTGTTATCTAAACTCTGACTTTGATAAAGCCATGGAAATGTTAAATAAAATCAATATCGATGTAGTGTGCCACATAATTTTTGGACTCCCGGAAGAAACAGAGAGAGATATGATAAATTCGGTGAGATACGCGGCAAAAAGAGGAATAAAAGGAATAAAAATACAGCTTCTTCATATACTTAAGGGAACAAAACTCGGTGAGATTTATGAAAAAAACCCTTTTAAAATATTGACCCTTGAGGAATACAGTTCCCTTGTGGCTGCCGCCATATCCGTACTTCCAAAAGATATGGTAATCCATAGAATAACGGGAGACGGGCCTAAAAAAATACTGATAGAGCCTAAATGGTCAGCTAACAAAAAGCTTGTGTTAAATACAATTAACAAAAAACTCTCTTTATATAGTCAAAACTTAAAAAGCTGAGTTCAGCGGCTAAAAATAATTTTTATCTCGCTTCATTTTATTCGTTTTTAAGTTGATTGTCTATAAAAGGCTAAAGCCCCCCGAAATCTTACAAGGAGGTAAGAAATGACTAAAAAAAATATACTTCGATATATAATAACAACGCTTAAAATTTTAATTATAACAGCTTTGGCCGCGGGATGCGCGGCATCCGGCAAGCCCGCATCAAAAGGGCAGCCGGAACTTCCCCCCTATACGGTTCGGTTTGAGACCCTCACGGAAAAAATAACAAACGACGACGGAACTTTAATATACACCATTTCCTATACCTATCCAATAATAAACTCCGCTAAAAAAGACGACGCCGTAAAAAAACTGAACGAGAAATTTAAAACTGAGGCGGAAAAACTCTCCAACGATATAAAAAACAACGGCTTCGTGGAAAAAGCAAAAACCACCGCGAAAACAGCAATGGGAGACAATAAAGAGTTTTATCCTCACTCTTCCACAGTAAATTACGCTCTTCAGTATAACGGCGGCAATATAATGTCTTTTTTAAAAACCGAGGAGAACTACACAGGCGGAACATCAAGAACGTATTATTCCGAGGGGCTGACATACAATGTGGAAACGGGAAAGGAATACGCCCTCT
>CAJTVH010000029.1 GCA_910579745.1 uncultured Clostridia bacterium
GCGCCCTCGCTATCGACTCTCTCACGCTAAGTCCGTTTCTCCCGCACTCTTCCATCGTGTCCTCTCTTAACCCAAGCTCGTCATTCAGAACCGTTTTCTCCCCATGATTTAAGTCCCCGTATACCCTGGCCTCTATTATTCCCTTTGCCTCCTCCGATAATTCCCCCTCATCTATCTCATATCTCTCTATCTCCACTCCGCTCCCGCTCGTGTTTTCCTCTCTCTCCTCCCTGTTTATCTCTTTATCCTCTTTATTATTTTCCCCCTCATAGGACTCTTCCCCTGTTTCCTCTTTGTCCCAGGTGACTCCAAATATATCCCCTATGCTCTCCAAATCCCCTAAAATACTTCCCTCTTCTTTTTCCTCCCCGCTAGAGGCCGTCTCTCCCTCCGATTCCTCTGTTGTCTCCTCATAAGCCCCGCTGTCATAGCTTTCGGCGCTCTCATAACTTTCCGTCTCCTCTAATATCTCACCCCACGCGTATGTATTACCCGATACCGCTCCCTCTGTCAGCGCTGTCATCATTATTAATAACGCTATACATCTTCTTACTCTCATTTCTTTTCTCCTTTCCTACTCAACCTCAAATTTTATAGTTGTTGATCCTGTTTCAAGTCCCTCAAATATTATTGGAACAAGCGCCCCGCTCCAGTTTTTATCATCTCTGTCTATCGTAAATTTTATTAATCCATCTTTATCATATATTACTTTTATCCCTTTTTCCACCTTGACCATTTGAGCGTTGTTTTCCTCATACTCTTCGCCAATAGCCACAGGTTGTACTTTCAGCGCATCATATTCTATTTTATATACAGTTGATTTTATAAAAGGCATATTGTCAACTGTAAGTATAATTTTATTATTTTTTCCCTTTTCAACATCAATTGTTTTTTCAACCTCCTCAACCTGGCTGTTCTCTATAATTTGATTTTCGGAAATATACGCGTTATTTTCAGCCAAACCTACAAGTGAAAGATTTTTAACCCTGACAATGGTACAGCCCGTAAGTGAACCCCCGTTCATCTTTCCGACTAAAGTTCCCGTATTTGTTCTTCCCGTCACCTCAGCATTTATAATATTTAGATTTTTTATAACAGCGTTTTCCGTACAGCCAAACAAACCTACATTGTCCATATTAGGAAAATCAATTTTTAAATTTGACAATGTTTTCCCGTTTCCATCTAAACTTCCCTTAAAAGCATTTCTTAAATTCCCTATCGGTACTCTCATTAAATTTTTAAAATCCAAATCCGACACTAATTTATAATGTGCGGTAAGATTATTTCCTATTTTATCAAAATCATTTATATCGTAAATAAGATATGGATCACTTACTGTTCCCTTTCCTTTACTGGGGTATAAATCCTTTACCGTTCCCCAACTAATGACATTTGGATTATACTTGCTTAAAGTTGTCCCTATCCCAAGCTGTCCGTAATCATTATACCCAAACCCCCACAATGTTCCGTCTTCTTTTATAATCATCTGATACCCGCTTCCCGATGATATTTTTCTTATATTTCCCCAATTAATTATAAAAACATCTCTGTTACCCTCCAAATAATTATTACTCCCATAATTCAATGAAGTTTCAGAATCTCCCCAAAAAAGAAGCTGCCCATTAAGTTTTAGAGCGTAACTTACATTTTTGCCCGCCTCAACACTTACTATATCACTAATTCCTTGTATTGGCGCTATATCTATTTGATTTGTGTTTGTTCCCAGAGCTAAACAACCATTTAAATTATAACCACATGTATATACGGTTCCATCTCTTTTTATCGCCAGCGCGTGCGTTTCCCCAGCCGATATGCCCTTTACGTCTATCATAATTGAGATTGGTTTGTTATTATAAGCCTTCTTCCCTCCAAGCTGTCCATAATCATTTCTTCCAAAAGTATATAATGTTCCATCATGTTTTAAAAGCATTGTAAAACTTTTTCCCGCCGATATTTTCTCAAGGCATGTGAGACTTATTTTTACTGGTGTGAACTTATTTATGTTAGTCTTATCCCCCAGCTGTCCATAATCATTTCTTCCCCATGTCCAAGCTGTCTGGTCAATCGCCACAATTCCGCAATGGTCATATCCCGCTGTAATCGATTTCGCTGAAACCGTAAGACTCACCTGAATAGGCACATTAGTCAATTTATTTGTCCCATTACCCAGCTGTCCATAATCATTGTTTCCCCATGCCCATACTGTTCCGTCTTTTTTTCTGGCTATACTGAAATCATATCCAGCTGAAACCTCAACAACATCTGTTAAACCCTTAACCTGAACAGGAACATAACTATTTTCCATGGTTCCATTCCCAAGCTGCCCGCAATCATTATTTCCCCACGCCCATACTGTTCCGTCTTTTTTTATCGCCAGTGTATGATTATAACCCGCTGATACCGCTAGAACCGTCTCATTCATTTCAAAATCCATTGTCATACCTTTAACAGGTTCATTAGCTTTTTCTGTGGTTCCATTTCCAAGCTGTCCATAATTGTTGTTTCCAAGTCCCCAGAAATTACCGTCGTTGTCAATAAATATAGCAAAATCTTTTCCCGCGGTCATACTTTCTATATTACTTATATTTATTTTACTTAATCGTGAATTTACTTTCTCATCTCCATAAAAACTGTTTCCAAAAGTATACACGTCTCCCAAGTTATCAAGAGCGAGACCAAAATCATAGCCTAATTTCACATTTTTTAAATTTTTTAAACTGTAATTTTTCATAATATCATTTTCATAATAATCAATATCTCCGTTTTTATAAAAAATAGCGTAATTATTTCCACCCGAAGTCAAAAGACATTCACCTTGTACATAATTTGAGGATAACTCTTCAGGCTCCGCCGCTATATTTTCTCCCCAGCCTAAATAATACATTTTCTTCTCATATTGATAACGCGCTCCCAAATAGCTTCTGTTTCCTCCGGCGGAAATACTTAAAATAAATTCTGAAGCGGCGTTTTTATAAGAATATCCTTTTACATTTCCAACTCTCTGTTTTTCATACCCGCAGCTTAAATTAGCGAGCTGACCTTCCCGATTTCTCCCAAATGATAACACCGTATCATAAGTACGAATTAAACTATGCTCATAACCAGCGTCAATAGTACAAGCAACCGTATACGGCGAACACTTTGAGTAATCTATTTGTACAGGAACCGATTTATTTTCATGTGAGCCTATTCCAAGCTGTCCATAATTATCATACCCCCATGCCCATACATCACCAGCATCATTCATAGCGAGATTATGCCTACCTCCCGCCACTACATAACTTATATTTTCCAATCCAATTACTTGAACTGGTATTTTACTGTTTAAAAATTGGCCGTTTCCAAGCTGCCCTTCTATTCCTCTTCCCCATGCCCATACTGTTCCGTCTGATTTTAACGCGACACAATGACCCTCTCCAGCGCTTACTTGTATAAATTTAGCGTCAGTTGATTCCTCAGCTATCCAACTACTATTATTAAAAAATAAAAATATATTTATAAAACAAAGAAAACTAATAAAAAAACTTAAAAACTGTCTCATTTTCCGCCTCCATAAAAATATAAATTTAATTAAATTTGACATAATGATGTATAGCACATCTAAAAAATAATTTTATTTAAAAAAAATATCTTTTAATTTAATAACATACTAAAAAACCTCCTCTCTGTCTTAAAATTCAAATAGCTTTCGCAGACACTAATTAAAACTCATAATAATAAAATAATAAACTTTTTTAAAATATAAATATTTTTTTATTTAAAAACTTACCAAAATATAAACACTTTATTTTTTATTTTACTTATTTAAAGTTTTAATTATATATTTTAGCTTTTAAACCCATTTCTATATTTCTTAGTTTATTATAAATTTTTATAAAATAAAAATATTATTAAAAACAATTTTTTTAAGTTATACATTCTTGACTTAAAAATTTATACCGTTTTTCAAGCATCCTCTAAACGCTCATTATGAAATTTTTATTTATATTTTATAATCTCAGGGTATTATTTTATAAAACATAGTGTCACACGAAATATCCACTTAAATTAATAATAACACTTTTTTATACAATTGTCAAATATTGTAAATATTTGTAAAATATTAGGAATAAATATTGCAAATTACAATATCAATTTATAAAAGACATATTATAAGTAATAACACTTTTAACGGTGATGATGATTTTTCCACTTTTAATATTCTAAACCATCACTAACATTTGCGAGTAATAAGGAAACCGCATTTCAGAAGAAAATTTCTATCTTAACTTACAAATTCAGTATTAAGATAATATAATTGGCATAGTTGTTAATAATAATTTATTTCAGCTTATCAGATACGTCCTATATTTTGTTTTACTGAAACACAAAAGATATTTCATAAGTGACCTTGCTTGTTGTTTTTCTAATCTGCAGTATAGTATTTATAGTAGTATTGTCTATTTTCCATATATAGTTTTTCTTTTCTCTTTTATAGTAAAAAACAGCGGTAACTCTGTGATAGATTTACCGCTGTTTGATATTATTTTGTTAGTGACTATTATTTAGTTTTTAATTATACAAACTTAAATTTATTTTACCATAATTTCGTAATGTATTCTTTTTCCTGCATATTCAGAGAATGTTTCCTCACTCCTTTTTACAAATTGAAAGCCACAACTTTCATAAGTGTGTTGAGCGGGAACACAAATCTCATTTGTCCAAACGATTATCTTTTTTGCCCCCTGCGCTGTTATACGTTGAACTGCCTCCCGCATTTGTCGTTTACCATAGCCGTTTCCCTTGTATTTTGTCAAAATGCAGTTGTGTCCTACTTCTGTTGATTCAGGTAGATTTGTCGGATTCCAGGAAACAAACCCGATAGGCTTTCCTTTCAGGACTGTCATAAATCCGCTAAAATCGGCAATACGTGGGTTATCATAAAAAAAGTCATCAAACTCCTGCCATTGTTTATACCAATTACGCTCAAATCTGGGCTCAAAAGAATAACCATCTTTCAAAAGAGCTGAAAGTGTTCCGCGAGGAAACTCTGTTATTTTTCTAAATTCAATATCCATTTTATTCTCCTTTAAATTCCGATTTATCTATAAATTTATTATATAACTACTATTTTAATTTTTAAAATATTTTTTATATCCATTGAATAAACGCCGTCTTATCATTACTGTTATATCCGACCTGTCTATAAAAATTTAATGTACTTTCCTTTTTAGAACTGGTAAGCAGCATTAATTTATAACAATTCTCTTTTAACGCAATCTCTTTAGCATAATTCAAACATTGAGCAGCAAATCCTTTTTTGCGATAATTTTCATCTGTTATAACATTCTCAATAAGGACATATTGTGCTGATTTTAAATTTTTTATAAAATTAGCTTTATATTTTTTACTTATCAGAAATATAAAAATGATAAATATTTAATTTTAAATATCAGTATTAACCCAATAAGTTGAAGTTTATTACTTTTTTTGATATTTTTCTTTAGCATACTCATACGCATCCTGAATAAACGGCTTTAATTTATCAAAAGTTTTTTCAGTCGGGTTTAAACAACATATCCAACCCATCCACGCATATACAGGATGTGGGATAATCTTATTTGTTGATGAAAAATCATATTCCATATCAACAATACAGCCTTTACTTGGCCGTTTAGGAATTTCACCAAACATATTAATAAATGTCTCTTTTTTCACACCTATATTTACGCGATATATATTTTCTCTGTTTAAATTTGAACTTTTATCATTTTCTCCGTCTTTTTCTTTAACTGTTAAAATATAAACTCCTCGTTTTAAAGTGTTATTAGGATTATAAAAAATTCCCTTTTCGCCCCAACTGCTCACTAAAACAGTTCCTTTTAAGTTTTTAAGACAATATTCTAAAATTTCATTGGATTTCATAATGTAAAACCTCGCTTTGACTTCGGATTTTCCAGTCTGATAAATGAGAAATTTTAAGTATCAATTTTTTTAAGCTCATGTATATTTTTATTTCGATACACTAAATCATCTCTGACACTAAATCCGATATTTTCCCAAAAACTATTTCCAATTTTATTTGTTTCAAAAGCAACCAATCCAACTTTGTTTATACCTTCTTTATCCAAAGCATTCATAGCATTATCTACAAGTTTTTTAGCTATTCCTTGATTTCTGTAATTTGGCAAAACAGCTGTATGATGAATATAACCTCTGCGTCCGTCATGACCTGACATAATTACTCCTATTATTTTGCCGTCATCTTCAGCAACAAAACTTGATGTAGGATTACGTTTTAAATATTTAGCGATTCCATCTTTACTGTCGTCTTTTGAATTAAGTCCCATTCCTGGCATATTAATCCATAAATTATATATTCCATCATAATCTTTAATAGTCATTACTCTAATTTGTATCATTAATACCACTCCTTAAAATTTTAATTTTTCTAAAAACCAATAGGCTTTCCTTCCAAAACCGTCATAAATCAACTAAACTCAGCACAGCAATATGGAAGTTATCAAAAAAAATCATCAAATTCTTAACATTGTTTATGCTAATCAGACTCGAATTTTGGCTCGATTTTATACAAAAAAAGTTTTACTCCACATAAAAAAATGAAATGTATACACCTAAACTTATACATTTCATTTTTTTCATCATATAATAGTATGTAAGTAAAACTTTGAATTTACAATATTCATCAATAAACCTTGCAAATTTCATCAATAACTTGAATAAAAGCGTTAACTATAACCGGATCAAATTTCTTTCCGGCACCGTCGCCAATCATCTTAACCGCTTCAATTTTTTTAAACGCTTTTCTATACGGCCTTCCTGTAACAAGAGCGTCAAATACATCTGTTATAGCGACAATTCTCGCTGAAATCGGGATCGCCTCACCGGAAAGACCATTAGGATATCCGCTCCCATCCCAATTTTCATGATGATTGAGACAAACTTCCTCACAACATTTTACATATTTATCGGATGCAACTCTAAGGCAACTTTTAATAATTTTAGCTCCGTTTATAGTATGTTTCTTAACAATCTCAAATTCGTCATCCGTGAGCTTACCACCCTTAAATAAAATATATTCTGGAACAAAAATTTTGCCCATATCACAAAGCGGTGCCGCTGTTAAAATAAAATTTACTCCAACGGAATTGATTTCATTTGTATAAATATCTGATTCCAAAAGACGATCTATTAAAATTCTTGTAATTGTTTTAATTCTGTCGTAGTTCTTAAAGTTCTCAAAACTCCTAAACTCAATAATATTAGCAAGCATCTCAATAGTCGCTTCCCAAATATTTTCAGTTTTGCTCATATTAAATGAAACAAGCTCCTCAAGCATATCCCTTGAGTTTTTTATCCTCATATGATTTTTTACACGAGTTTTTACAACGCTTGTATCAAAAGGCTTTGTAATAAAATCAACAGCACCGAGATTAAGTCCGTATTCTTCTTCAGTATCAGCGGCTGTAATAAGTATAACTGGAATCAAAGAAGATATGCCTGTGTCACTAAGAGTCCTTAAAACTTCAAGACCCGTCATTTCGGGCATAAGTATATCAAGAAGCACAAGAGAAATTGTAGCTGGATTTTTATTTATTATATCAAGAGCCTCACGTCCGTTTGAAGCCTCTATGGTATCATATTCATCTTTTAAAACCTCAATTAATACTTTTCTGTTAAATTCACTGTCGTCAACAACAAGTATTCTTTGCCTATCCATAAAAACGCCCCTTCCGAGTTCATAAAAAATAACTTTTATTTTTTGCTGATTTTTATTTTAGAGCACTTCCGAAAAAAATGAACAAATTTTTAATTATAAAAAACAATTAAAACTTATAAAACACTATACCAAACGTGTATTTATATTTTTATATAATTCTCACGAGTATTTTAATTTTGCGGAAAACACTCTAATATTTTTGATTATATTAAAGCAATCTACTCAATCTGATACTTATATTATAACATAAATTTTGTAAAAATAAAGAGCAATTTTAATATAATATAAATATTTTTTTATAATTACAATTTTACTATTAAAAATTTCTCATTAAGATAGCTTTTTGCTTAGAGCATATCAAAAAACTTTTTAACATTTGTTAAAACTATACAAATAATAAATTTTGCGAAAATATAAATCCTATTTTTAGTTTCAAAAATATCTAAAAGTTTTTAAAAAATAAAATAAAAATTCTTAATTTTATTTTTTATATCTCTTTAAGCATACTTATAATATTTAATCGCATAGTAATTTTACAATACTTAGGTAACAATATCAATTTTCACAAAATAAGAGAATCTACACATAACAATAAAAAAATTATTGCGTAAAAACATATTAAAAGCTGTATGTTTGGCGTTTACTCGCGCCCTCGTCATTTAAAAGATACTCATCATAAGTAGTTTGTTTATCAATAAGTCCGTTATCGGTAAATTCCATAATCCTATTCGCTGTTGTTTGAACTATTTGATGGTCTTGTGAGGAAAACAAAATAACTCCATTAAATTTAATCATTCCGTTATTAAGAGCGGTAATAGACTCCATATCAAGATGATTTGTAGGCTCGTCCATAATAAGAACGTTTGCTCCGGAAATCATAAGTTTTGATATAAGACAACGAACTTTTTCACCTCCTGATAGAACTTTGACTTTTTTGAGAGCCTCCTCTCCGGAAAAAAGCATTCTTCCCAAAAACCCTCTTACAAAGGTAACATCTTTTTCCTCAGAATACTGCATAAGCCATTCGACAATATTATAATTATTGTTAAATTCGGAGGTATTGTCTTTTGGAAAATATGAATTTGAGGTTGTAACACCCCATTTAAAATTACCCTCATCAGGCTCAATCTCACCTGACAAAATTCTGAATAAAGTTGTTTTCGCCATTTCATTTGAGCCTACAAAAGCTACTTTATCTCCATTATTAATAGTAAATGAAATATTATCTATAACTTTTACACCGTCGATAGTTTTTGACAAGCCCTCAATTATAAGAACTTCATTTCCAATTTCTCTGTTAGGTTTAAAATCAATATAAGGGTATTTTCTGCTTGATGGTTTTATCTCATCAAGCTCAATTTTCTCTAAAGCCCGTTTTCTTGATGTAGCTTGCTTCGATTTAGAAGCGTTCGCGCTAAACCTTTGTATAAATTCCTGAAGTTCTTTTATTTTTTCTTCTTTTTTCCTGTTAGACTCTTTCATTTGTTTTATAATAAGCTGACTTGATTCATACCAAAAATCATAGTTTCCTGAATAAAGTTGAATTTTTGAGTAATCTATATCCGCTATTTGGGTACAAACCTTATTAAGAAAGTATCTGTCATGGGATACGACAATAATTATATTCTCAAAATTAATTAAAAATTCCTCAAGCCAATTTATCGCCGCCAAATCAAGATGATTTGTAGGTTCGTCAAGCAATAAAACGTCAGGTGTTCCAAATAAAGCCTGCGCAAGAAGAACCTTAACCTTTTCCGGTCCCGTAAGTTCTTTCATATACTTAAAATGAAGATTTGTCTCTATACCCAATCCATTAAGTAAAGTAGCGGCGTCAACCTCGGCGTCCCAGCCGTTCAGAGCTAAAAACTCTTCCTCAAGCTCACTCGCTTTTATTCCGTCTTCCTCAGTAAAATTATCTTTAGCATATATTTTTTCCTTATCTTTCATAATTTGATATAATCTTGGATTACCCATTATAACTGTATCCATAACATTATAATCATCATATTGAAAATGATCTTGTTTAAGAAAAGAAATTCTTTCTCCTGGCGTTAAAGCGACTTCCCCTTTAGTCGGCTCGACCTCGCCGGACAAAATTTTTAAGAAAGTTGATTTTCCCGCTCCGTTCGCTCCTATAAGGCCATAACAGTTCCCCGGTGTAAATTTTATATTTACATCTTCAAATAACGCTCTTTTGCCGAGTCTTAATGTTATATTATTAGCACTAATCATTTTAACCTCCGATGTGTAAAATTGATTCAAAAAATATTTTTACAAATAACCATTCAATAATTATCAAATATATCACAATATTTTTAATAATAATAACTTTATCAGTATATAAAATATTTCCTTAATACTTATAGTACCAAACTATAAATTATTTGTCAAATCATCATCAACAATAAAATGACCCGTTGAGGGTATTTTAATAACTCTGTAGTATTCTATATCTTTTGATTTAAATTCTTCCGATAAAACAAATTTAGACAATACACTATTTTTCTTTAAGGTATAAACTTGAACGCCTTGTGTATTTTTTGTTGTTTTAGGTAAAATTTCCGAGGAATTGAAAAGCATGGCCTTATCATTATCTCTTACAGCAACAAAATCGCGATCATTTTTTATATAATAAATTGAAATAAGACGATATTTATCGGAATAAGCGTTTATAAGTTTTTTTCTGTTTACCTTTGTCGAATACGCCGACATCTCAACTTTTGAAACCTTTCCATTTTCAAAGGCAAATATCATATATCCCGAATAATCCGTAGTAGCTGTAATATATATAATATTCTCATCTTCCTCCATATCAATAATATTCGCTAAATATTCACCAAGACTGCTTGCTTTACATTCCGATAAATCATAAATTTTTGTTTTATATACATTAAACCTATCGGAAAATAAAAGTAAATCCATTTTGTTTGAGGCCTCAATTTCCATAACCATTTCATCATCCTCTTTAAGTTTCTGTTCTGAGGCTGACCTTAAAGAAGCGGCTGTTATTTTTTTTAAATAATTATGTTTTGTAAGAAATAATTTAACTTGATAATCCTGAATAAATACCTCTTCCGAAAACTCCTTTATATTTTCCTTATAAATAATATCTGTTTTTCTTGGCTTTCCATATTTTTTAGAAATCTCTTTAAGTTCATCATAAATAATATCTTTAATAAGAGATTCGCTTTCTTTAATTTCCTCAAGCTTTTTGATTTCCTCTGAAAGTTTTTTTCTCTCATCTGCTTTTGCCAAAAGATACTCTTTATTAAGATTTCTAAGTTTTATTTCCGCTATAAATTCAGCTTGAACTCTGTCAATATTAAATCCTGCCATAAGATTCGGAATAACCATTTTATCTTCTTCGGTATCACGAATTATTTTTATAGCTTTATCAATATCAACAAGAATTTTAGCGAGACCTGATAAAAGATGATATTTTTCATTTTTCCTGTTCAAATCAAAAACAATTTGTCTCTTCATACATTTAATACGAAAAGCCAGCCATTCTCTTAAAATTTCTTTGATGCCAATAACTCTTGGATTTCCATTAATAAGTATATTAAAATTACAGTTAAAACTGTCGCGAAGAGGAGTCATATTAAAAAGTTTATGCATAAGCATATCAGGGTCCGTGTTTCGTTTAATATCTATAGCTATTTTAAGACCGTTAAGGTCTGTTTCATTTCTTATATCATTTATTTCTTTAAGTTTATTTAATTTCACAAGACTAATTATTTTATCGATAATCACTTCGATATTGGTAGTATATGGTATTTCATAAACCTCAATGAGTCCATTTTTTTTATCATACCTATATTTAGATCGAACTTTAAAGCTTCCCCTACCCGTATTATATATTTTTTCAATTTCCTTCTCATCATAAATAAGCTCTCCGCCAGTTGAGAAATCAGGAGCTTTTAAATATTTTTTTAAATCAACGTCCTCGTTTCTTATAAAAGCTGACGTCGCGGCACATACCTCTTTTAAATTAAAACTGCATAAAGAGCTTGCCATACCTACGGCGATACCAAGATTTGAAGTAACAAGAATATTGGGAAAAGTAGTAGGAAATAATATGGGCTCTTTCAAAGAACCATCGTAGTTATCAATAAAATCAACCGTATCTTTATCAATGTTCTTAAAAATCTCATTGCAAATCCCGTCAAGTCTTACCTCTGTATATCTTGACGCGGCATATGCCATATCTCTTGAATATTGCTTTCCGAAATTTCCCTTTGAATCAATAAATGGATGTAAAAGAGCGTCGTTTCCCCTGGTAAGTCTGACAAGTGTTTCATAAATAGCGCTGTCACCGTGAGGATTAAGTTTCATTGTTTGTCCGACAACATTTGTGGATTTTGTTCTTGACGAATTAAGAAGACCCATTTTATACATAGTATAAAGAAGCTTTCTATGGGCCGGTTTAAATCCATCAATTTCGGGAATCGCTCTTGAAACAATCACACTCATTGTATATGGCATATAATTTAGCTCAAGAGTATCTGTTATATTTTGTTCAATAATATTTTTTTCATCGGCCATAAAATTTACTCCTTAACTCATTTCGCTTAAATCAATATACTTATATCCGAATTTTTCAATAAAATCTTTTCTCCCTTGTAAATTGTCCCCGAGAAGCAAATCAAACATACGCTGAGTTTTCTCAACATCCTCCGGCATAACAAGAATAAGCTTTCTTGTCTCAGGATTCATCGTTGTCTGCCACATCATCTCTGGCTCATTCTCACCAAGACCTTTAGAACGCTGAATATCATATTTGCCTTTAATTTTTTTAAGAACATCGGCCTTTTCTTTTTCTGAGTAAACAAAATACGTTTTTTTGCCACTGTTTATTTCATATAAGGGCGACTCGGCAATAAAGACCTTTTTCTTTCTTATTAAAGTTGGAGCGAGACAATAAATCATAGTAAGCAGTAAAGCCCTTATTTGAAATCCATCGACATCGGCATCCGTACATATAATAATTTTGCTCCATCTAAGTTGGGAAATATCAAAAGAATTAAGGTCTTTATTATGTTTTGACTTTATCTCAACTCCACAGCCTATAACTCTTAATAAATCAATAATAATATCGCTTTTAAAAATTTTTTCATAATTCGCTTTAAGACAATTAAGAATTTTACCTCTTATGGGCATAATTCCCTGAAATTCAGCGTCTCTGCCCATCATACAGGAGCCAAGAGCGGAATCGCCTTCCACAATATACAATTCACGCCTTGTAATGTCTTTTGTTCGACAATTCACGAATTTCTCAACACGATTATTCATATCTATATTACCGGTAAGTTTCTTTTTAATATTGATTCGGGTTTTCTCCGCTGTTTCTCGGCTTCTTTTGTTTACAATAACTTGATTAGCTATTTTTTCCGCTTCGGATTTATTCTCAATAAAATAAATCTCAAGCCGTTTTTTTAGATAATCCGTAATCGCTTCTTGAATAAATTTATTAGTAATTGACTTTTTAGTTTGATTTTCATAACTTGTAACGGTTGAAAAAGAATTTATAATAAGAACAAGACTATCCTCAATATCGGAATAAATTATTTTTTTTTCGTCTTTTTTATAAATCTCGTTATTTTTCAAATAATTGTCAACAGCGTAGACAAAGGCCGACCTAACCGCTTTGTCAGGAGAACCTCCATATTCAAGATAACTTGAATTATGATAATACTCAATAGTATTTTTTTCGTTGGAAAAGCAAAAAGCAACCTCAAATTTAAGTTTATATTCAGGTTTATCTTCTCTGTCACGGCCTTTTGTCTCATTTTCATAATATTGAATATCTGTAAGCCCATTTTCACCAATAATCTCATTGATATAATCTTTGATTCCGTTTTCATAGCAATATGTAAACGTTTCCTCGCTCTCCTCATCAAAAATCTCAAAAATCAATCCTTTGTTGACTATAGCTTGTCTTTTTAAAGTATCTCTATAATAAGAAAGAGGTATATTTATATCGGTAAAAACTTCTCTGTCCGGTTTCCAATAAATATAAGTTCCCGTTCCTGTGTCATCAGTTTCTTCCTTTATAAGTCCCCCGACATTCTCTCCCCTCTCAAAATTAATACGATATTTAAAACCGTCTCGCACAACAATAACTTCCATAAACTCAGAACTGTATTGAGTGGAACAAAGTCCGAGACCGTTAAGACCAAGACTAAATTCATAATTTGTGCCTGAATTATTAAGATATTTCCCTCCGGCGTATAACTCGCAGAAAAGAAGTTCCCAGTTATACTTTTCCTCTTTCTGGTTATAATCCACGGGTATTCCCCTGCCATAATCTCTAACAGTTATCGACATATCTTTATGACGAATAACCTCAATTTTATTTCCAAACCCCTCTCTCGCCTCATCAATAGAGTTTGAAAGTATCTCAAACACTGAGTGCTGACAGCCCTCAAGACCGTCAGAGCCAAAAATAACAGAAGGCCTTAAACGTACTCTGTCAGCGCCTTTAAGTGATGTAATACTTTCGTTATCATAAGATATGTTATTTTTATCTTCCACAATTAAACACCTCCAATGACAAAAACACTTATTTTAACGCTAATATATAATAAAATAATTTTTCTATTCTATATATTATTCCTATATTTTTACTCAATATTAAACAGTATTTTACATATTCTAAATCGCGTTTACATAAGTAGTATATGTCAACTCGATTTATAGTCAAAACACTTAAAAATAAACAAGTTCAGTGGCGCAAAATCATTTTCGTTTCGTTAGTGTAAGTCGGTATAGGCTCCGGCTACGCCCTCCTTCCGCCGCCTTGCGAAAATAATTTTTATCTCGCTTCCTTTTGTCCATTTTCAGGTGCTTTGACTAACGGCAGACTTGCTTATGTTAAAACAAATCTGCCATTTTTCTGTTTGTATCACAGTCTCTTTAAATTATTCTCTTAAAAATAAAGGTATTTTTTTTATAAACATAGACAATAGCAATGATATTAAATAAATTATCATCGTTATAAACGGAACAGAAATTAAAGGATTAAAACTATATAGAAAAAAACTTATTTCTTCTGGTACAATTTTTATTACAGCGTGATGAATCAAATATATCCCAAGAGTATATTTAGCTATACTCATAAATATATTTTTTAAACTTTTAGGCAATTTAAAATCATATTTGAAAAACAAAAAAAACAGATGACGTTATCATTGTTGTATTTATATTTCCATATCCCCATAAAGTTCCATTTAACGTTCCCGTGTTTTTTGATAAATAATATGTGCCTAAAACTGTTACCATAACAGATAGCGTACCTAAAATATATATTATTTTTCTTTTGTTTTTTGATATTTCTTTCACGGAAAAATAATATCCCAAAAGAAAATATCCAGAATATCCTGATATTAATAAATTTAATATCCTTTGATAATTTCATTAGTATTAAACGCTGAAATTACACAGCTTGATATAAGCCATATAATTAAAATATATTCTACTATTTTTATTTTCTCACATATGAGACGATATATTGGTACAGCGATATAAAAAGCGAGCAGCTGTAACAAAAATCCCATATGATACTCACCTTTTGCCCAATTAGTAAAAAAGATGTTAAGAATTTCAGTAGTGTCTTTATTATCTGATATTAAAGGAACAATGTTTATAAAAGCGTAAATAAAAGACCATATAACAAATATTAAAAGTATTTTAAGAAAGTGTTTTTTAAAAAATTTTGTTATCCCAAATTCTTTATTAGGATTCAAAATTAGCGCGCCGGAAACCATATAAAAAAATTTACAGGAAATCTTACAGAAGATGCCCACATAATTAAATACTTCCAAGAATCGTTATTAATATCTTTTACATAAGGCGCGCACACGTGAATCATTATTACAAAAAACGCGGAAAAAACTCTCAAATATTCAATATATTCTATTTTAGATATTCTTGAAGTATTTAAAGCGTTTCTCATATATCTATTCCTCTTAACTATATTCAATTATTTATTTTTAGCGCGTTCAACATTTATTTTTCTATTTTTTATTTTTTTACCTTTCATTCCTTTTAATACATCTTTTACATATTTTTTAGGAACGTCAACAAATGTAAAATCATCATATATATCAATATGCCCCAGAGATTTTCCCGGAATACCCGATTCTCCCGCTATAGCGCCAACAATATCTTTCGCTCGGACTTTTTTATTTTTTCCGATATTAATAAACACCCGAACCATTTTCTCTGTATCCGTGAAAGTATCCTCGAAATCTATATCCTCGCTGTCCTCGTCATATAAATTCATTTTCAAAAGAGCCGCTGCAATATCAATAGACGATATGTCCTCGTTCATCATTTTCTCAACAAGATTTATATATTTTGAGAGATGATTTTCTTCTATTACTGCTTTAATTTTTTCTATAAAAGAGTTTGTTTTCGCCTCTTCTATGTCCGTTAAAGACGGAAGTTTTCCTAAATGAATTTTAGCTTTTGTAAATTTCATTATATCACGAAGTTTATATATTTCACGTCCCACAACAAAACTAAACGCTTTACCTGTTTTTCCGGCTCGACCTGTACGTCCTATTCTATGAACATAATACTCCTCATCTTGTGGAAGGTCGTAATTTATTACTATGTCAACGTCGTCAACATCAATACCTCTTGCCGCCACATCTGTAGCGACAAGTATCTCTATAGTTCTGTTTCTAAATTTTTTCATTACCGTATCACGTTGAATTTGTTTTAAATCCCCGTGAAGTCCCTCGGCGAAATATCCTCTTCCCTGTAATTGCTCAACAAGGTCGTCAACTCTTTTTTTAGTATTGCAAAATATTATTGAGAGTTCAGGATTATACATATCTATAATTCTTGAAGTCGCCTCAAGCTTTGTTTTTTCCTTAATTTCAAAATAAGTTTGCTCAATATTAGGAACAGTAAGCTCTTTTCTCGCTACTTTTATATGCTCAGGATTTTTTTGAAATTTTTTTGTAATCTCAATTATCTCAGGAGGCATGGTCGCCGAAAATAAAACTGTCTGTCTTTCTTCAGGCATTTTTTCAAGAATAGTTTCAATATCCTCACGAAATCCCATATCAAGCATTTCGTCGGCCTCATCAAGAACAACTAATTTAACGCTGTCCATTTTTATGGTATGTCTTCTCATATGGTCCATTATTCTGCCCGGAGTGCCTACAATTACTTGTATGCCTTTTTTAAGAGCGAATATCTGCCTATCTATAGGCTGACCTCCGTATATAGGCAAAGTTTTGATACTATCCTTATATTTTAAAAGTTTTCTAAACTCTTCGCATATTTGAATAGCGAGTTCTCTTGTAGGCGATAATATTACCGCTTGAAGCCGCTTATCATCAGGATTTATCATTTCAATACAAGGAATTCCAAAAGCCGCCGTTTTACCCGTTCCTGTTTGCGACTGGCCGATTATATCTTTTCCCATCATCACTTTTTCTATCGCCTGTGACTGAATAGGGGTCGCTTCTTCAAATCCCATGTCTTTTACGGCATTAATAATCTCATAGGATAAATTCATTTCCTCAAAAGTTAAATTTGACATCAATATTTCCTTTCTTGTACAAACAAAAGTTAATTTATATAATTATAAGACAAAATTTTATAGTTAATAAAAACATTTACAAATATGGCAAGCCACTCATTTTATTTAATTAAAAGAGATTGTTCTATACTAAAAAAGAAGCTCATAATTAAAACGCTCATAAGATATACTATAACAAGATATAGAGAAAATTGCAAGAAATATATTTTTATTTTATAAAAAATATATTTGCTGCAACTTTTAGATTTATAATAAAAATACTTTTATTGACTATTCAAAATCACCTTTACTATGTAAAATATAATAATGACCAAATTAAGGATTTTCAGGTACATTTTAATAAAAAATTATTTTATATGAATTATTTTACGTTATATCTAAAAATTATTTTCCAATATTTTTAAATATAAAATATTTTTTATTTCCACTGTAAAATTCTTATAATCAAACAAAGTTGATATAAATTTGGTTATACACCGCAAAATTTTATTAGGAGGAATTAAATAAACTATGCTAAGTGTTTTTGAGATTTTAAAAGTTATTTTTTTAGGAATTGTGGAAGGAATTACAGAGTGGCTCCCAATAAGCAGTACAGGACATATGTTGCTTGTCGATGAGTATTTAAATATAAAAATGACCCCTGAGTTTAAAGATATGTTTATTTATGTAATTCAGCTTGGAGCGATTTTGGCCGTTGTAATTCTTTTTTGGGAAAAAATATTTCCTTTTCAGACAAAAGATAAAACTAAGCCGATAATAAGAAAAGATGTGTTCAGTATGTGGTTTAAAGTTGTTGTCGCTTGTATTCCTGGCGCTTTAGTAACAATTTTATTCGACGACTATATAGAACAACATTTAGGAACACCAGCCATTATCGCGGCGGCGCTTATTTTCTATGGTTTCGCTTTTATTATTATTGAAATATGGAATAAAAGACGTGCTCCTAAAATCAAAACAGTAGATGATATGACATATTTAACAGCTCTTCTTATCGGTTTATTTCAAGTTTTATCGATAATTCCCGGAACCTCACGCTCAGGGGCCACAATTATCGGGGCTCTTGTAATAGGAGTTTCAAGAATCGCGGCGGCGGAATTTACTTTTTATTTAGCTATACCAGTTATGATTGGTATGAGCGCTTTAAAACTTTTAAAATACATATTGGACGGCGGCGTTTTTTCCGGCGGAGAAGTATGTATAATGTCAATAGGAACTCTTGTCGCGTTTTTAGTTTCCGTATTTGTAATAAAATTTTTAATGAGTTATATTAAAAAACATGATTTCAAAGTTTTTGGAGTATATAGGATTATATTAGGTGTAATCGTCCTTATACTTTTAAATTTTTAAAATAAATACTATCACTAATTTTAAAAATTTTTATTAAAGAAAGGTTTATTATTTTATGGTTGAAATTTTAAAAAAATATTTTCGAGTATCTGAACAGCATTCTACCGTAAAAAATGAAATCATAGCGGGAATTACAAATTACTTTACAGTAATTTATCTTGTTCTTCTAGTTCCCGAAATTCTTATTGGGATTTTTCCAGAGGCTATAGGTACAAACGGAGAGCTTATAGGAAATAAAATTATTTATGACGGCGTAACCGTAAACGGAATGCTGGTAATTTTAACGGCGGCGTCATTTATAGCCGCCGGTATAGGAACTCTTTTAATTGGTATTTTCATAAATGTTCCCTTCGCTCAGGGGCCAAGTTTAGCGGTGGGAACATTTGTCACTTATACCGTATGTGTAAACTTTGGCTATACTTTTAACCAGGCTTTGGCTATTATTTTTATAGCGGGAATATGCTTTTTTATACTATCTGTCTGCGGACTTGAGGAAAAACTGCACAGAGCTATTCCAAACAACATAAAATTCGCCGTCACAGCGGGAATAGGCTTGTTTATAGCGTATACAGGACTCGAAAAAGCCCATATTATACACATTGACGAAAATTCCAAAATAAGTTTATTTAATATAGTCGATTTTCAAAGCGTATATACAAGAGACGCGCTTTTAACACTTGTTGGAATTGTCTTAATTGTTATTTTAATAAAAAAAGGGGTTCACGGAGCGATTTTCGTCGGAAAAATTTTATGTATTATTCTCGCTCTTCCCCTTGGTTTAATAAAAACAGTTGAATTTGAAAAATTCGAATACTCACTTGATTTGTCAAAAACATTTTTCAGCCTTGACTTTTCGGCTTTAATCGATACAACAAGTTTTTCAAGAGGAATATTTTCTCTTACAACAATTATTATACTTGTTTTTTCCATCTGTATAATGGATATTTTTGAAACGATGAGCACTTTCATCGCCACAAAAAATTTTATAAAGGTAAGTAATGATAAAAGCAATGTTACAAAAAAAGCCCCAAGAATTCTTGAGATTGATTCTATAAGCACATGTATTGGGGCTTTGGTCGGTTCCAGTACAATTTCAACCTATGTTGAAAGTACCACCGGAGTTGTTGAGGGAGGTCGAACAGGACTTACAGCAGTCGTTACCGGAATTTTATTTTTAATTTCAGTTTTTTTCTCACCTTTTGTCTCAATTATCCCTTCTTCCGCTACGGCGACAACTTTAATTATGGCGGGAATAATAATGATAAATGTTATAAAATATATTAATTTTGAAGATGTTGCCGAAGCTGTGCCAGCTTTTTTTACTTTCTTTATAATACCTATAACAAAAAGTTTAATTATAGGTATTTCTTTTGGTATAATATTTTATGTTATTATTAATATATGTATCGGAAAAAGAAAAAAAATAAAAAATCCTCTTTATATTTTAGCCATATTATTTATTATAATATTAATGCTTATACCCCGATAAAAAACTTAGGGAAGCGTGTGTTTTAATCATCGCTTCCCTTAAAAATATTTATTATCAAAACCGTTCTTGAACATTAAGAGCCTCAATAAGATTTATATCAGGATTTCTTTCAACAAAATTATCAAGAGTATATTGATTAGCGAAAAGTAAAACTGGACGTTCATAATGATCAAAAACAAGCGTACACCTTGAATTCTCAAAATCTTTTAAACTTTGAGGATTGTCTGTTTTTACCCATCTGGCTACATTAAAACTTAAAGGCTCCATTCTTATTTCAGAATTGTACTCATTTTTTAATCTATATTCAAACACCTCAAACTGCAAAGCCCCGACAGCTCCAAGTATTACGTCATTATATTCATTTTTATATACTTGTATAGCACCCTCCTGAGCGAGCTGGTCAACACCTTTTTGAAAATGTTTCGCTTTCATTGTGTTGACAGGACGTACACGCGTAAAAAGCTCCGGCGGAAAAGTCGGCAGAGGCTCAAAAAACAAAGGCTCTTTTTTAGTAGTCAGCGTATCGCCTATCTGATAATTTCCCGAATCATATATGCCTATTATATCGCCGGCGTAAGCCATATCAACCGTTTCACGCTCATTCGCCATCAATTGGGTAGATTGATTTAGTTTTAAGACTTTACCTGTTCTTGAAAGAGTTACATTCATTCCTCTTTCAAATGTTCCGGAACAAATTCTTAAAAAAGCAAGTCTGTCACGGTGCGCCGGATTCATATTCGCTTGTATTTTAAATATAAAACCGCTAAAAAAATCATCTATAGGATTTACTTCACCGGTTGTTGTTTTTCTTATACCAGGAGACGGAGACATTTTTAAAAAATGTTCTAAAAATACAGTGACACCAAAATCAACAAGAGCCGTTCCAAAAAATACAGGAGAAAGTTTTCCAGCGGAAATCAATTTCATATCAAACTCATTTCCGGCACCGTCTAAAAGTTCTATTTCACTTCTGAGATTTTTAAGGTTTTCCTCACTTAAAATCCCCTCAAGCTCAGACCCATAAACTCCCTTTTCCCCAAGTTTTATAACCGTATCTTTTTTATAAATATAAATCTTATTCTCAAGTCGGTCATATATTCCCTCAAAAAGCTGTCCGCTGCCAATCGGCCACGTTATAGGAACAGAAGGAAGACCTAAAGCGTTTTCAAGGTCTTCCATTAAATCAAGAGGATCCTCAGCTTGTCTATCAAGTTTATTTATAAATGTAAAAACGGGTATTTCTCTCATACTGCAAACTTTAAATAGTTTTTTTGTTTGCGCCTCGACTCCTTTAGCGGCGTCAATTACCATAACAGCGCTGTCCACAGAAGTTAAAATTCTATACGTATCCTCGCCGAAATCATTATGTCCAGGAGTATCCATAATTGATACTACCTTACCTTTATACTCAAACTGCATTACCGATGATGTAACGGAAATTCCTCTTTGTTTTTCTATTTCCATCCAGTCTGAACGAGCGAACTTAGAATTTTTCACGGCTTTAACTGTTCCGGCCTCGTGAATAGCGCCTCCATGAAAAAGCAATTTTTCTGTTAAAGTTGTCTTTCCGGCGTCAGGATGTGAAATTATTCCGAAAATTCTCCTTTTATTTATTAAATCAATATTTGGCAATAACATTTTTAATATCCTTTCTTATATATCCAATGAAAAATTCCCATAATCTATACCTTTTTCAGTTATTAGCATTTTAACTTTCTCACCTGATTGAAAATTTATTGTAATAAAACCCTCTTTTTCAAGATTTTTTATCGCTGAATTATATTTTCTCAACATATTCGCCGATGTACTGGCAAATTTATAACTGTAATTGTCCGAACCGCATAAATACGATTGATACGCTCTTTGAAATATCTCTTTTTCAAGATTATTCATTAATTTACCGCCCTTTCAAATAAAAAATCCCATAAATTTTTATTGACCATCTGATACCAAACGCCATTTAATCTATAGCTAAAAAGTTAGTTGCCTATCAGGATAAATTTTTAGCGTCAGAAAATTTTTTATAAAGTGAAATAAAAAACGCTTAGTAAAAAAAATTTTCAAATAGTCCATACAAAAAAATATTTGTTTATTTTAACCAAACATCATTATTATACAATGTCTAATCAAAATAAACAAGTATTTTTTTTAACACTAAAAAATTATAGTCAATAAACTAAAAAAAGCAGAACTTAATATAGCTCTGCTTTTTATAGGGAAAACTCACGGTAAATAATTTGATACCTTTAATTTCAAAACTAAAATTACTTTCACAATACCCATACCGCTCAAGTCCGTTTACATCAGCTTTTATTTAAAATTTATCAGCTATCGGATTATAAATACCTTCTCTTATAAAAACTTTCCGTTCCTCTATCAAAATATTCCCCCAAATATTTGAAAAAGTGGCATATTTATTACCATACCGGAAGCATAATATTAATTATAAAAATTAAATAAATATACTTTTACTCTTTAAATTTAGTTTTCATAAATATTATTTATTGCTCTTCAGTAATTTTTTTCTGTACTGTCCGCAATCCACATACATTATAAGCATTATAAAAGTAATAATTATTTTGACTGACTTTTTATTTTTAATATCATATATTAAAAATATTAAGGCCATTGTCTGCTATATAAGTCTATGAATAACAGCTGTTTATTTTTGTTAATTTTCATATCATCTTAATATATTATACCGCTGTTTTCCCCACATTTTAATAATATAATAAACTTTTACTAATTTATTATATACCTAATTAAATATATTTTTATTTTAATAACTTCAATTAAATTACTCTTATAACATTTATACCCTTAAAACCTACTTTTTTATCGATATTATTATAGGTATTGGCTGTAACCCCATTACAGCTTTATAAATATTATGAAAATAATCTATAGAAGCCCTCCTTGACTTTTTAGCATTCAATCTTAATATATTTAGTATTATTTTCTTAAATATATACTTATTACATAAATATTAATAATTATCAGAAAATAACATAAATAAAAAAATAAATTTATAAACCATTCCTTGCGGTTTATTTTAAAAACTCATTATTTTTATTTCGTGTAAATTTTTCTCTTCTTATCTTTTAAATATCCCAACAAAACCAATACAGATGCAATAGTAACAGAACATATCAAAATATTATAGATTTTTTCCATACCTATATATTTAAAAAATATTACTGATAAAATATCAATCATTATAATTTTAGTAACTTTACTTTTATATTTTATTTTTTCTTTTTCGTCTAATCTTTTATTTTCATTATCAATAGGTGATAAAATAAGGATAACCACTATTGACGCCACAAAAAGTAACGTCAATAGTGCATTGTTATAAATAGATTGTAAATTACAAAACCCTATATATGATAATGAGACTAAATTAGAATATATAAAACATCGTATTCTTGTATTCGCGTGATAACCGCCAGAGTATCTTCTTAAAAAGATAAAAGCGACTAAAAATAATATTCCGTCCCATAAATGTCCGAAAAATAAATACAAAATTATTTGACAAATCCAAAATAAAATATAATTAGCTAATTGGTAAAGTCCATATCTTATAAATTCTAAATTGTCATTATCGATAATTCCTTTTATTTTTAGGTTTTCTAAAAATCTATTCACAATCACTCGCTATCAATCCTTTTTTAACTTTTCCGCGTTTTTAGGCAAATTAGGCTGATATAGAACATATGTACATGTTGAGTTTACCTCAGCCATTAATACCGCCATTGCCATAGACGCTAAAACACCCCCACTTTTAACCATAAGCTGCCCACTAAGATTTTGAATCTTACTTAATATGTTTTTCATAAACATACCTCCTTTGAATTTTTTATAATTATATCATAGTGATTTTTAGAATAAAAGTAACTTGTAAAAAACAGCAATATTTTTGTAAAAAATAACATTTATATGACATAAAATTTTAAAATAACAATTATATATAATTAACTTACTTTATTATTTTAGCAAACAGAATAATAATATAAAAATAAATAATTCTATTATCTTTCCATATTAATACTGACAAGCTTAGTATAAATTTTCTGCGGCAGAAATCTTTTTAAAGTTGGAAGAAATTGAAGTTTCCCCACCCTATACCTTATTTTATCTTTATTATCCGTAGCCGCCGCGTAAATTGTTTCCGCTACTTTCTCAGCTGATGACCCTCTTTGTCCGTTCCGAATTAAAACATCGATAACTTTGTTTGAATACTCATCGTACTCCTTTGTATTCTCATTTGAGACAACGGTTTTAGACCTGCCGTAAAAATCTGTTTTTATAACTCCAGGCTCAATAATTTTAACTCTAATTCCAAAAGGTCTAAGTTCATACTGCAAAGCTTCTGAAAAGCCCTCAATTCCCCACTTGGAGGCATGATATAAAGATTGTATAGGCATGGCCATAAGACCGGCTATAGAAGATATATTAATAATTACACCAGATTTATTTTTTCTAAGATATGGAAGAAATTCTTTTGTCACAATCATTACACCTTTTAAATTTGTGTCAAGTTGTTGTGAAATTTGAGAATTAGTAGCGGCTTCAAAAGGACCTATAGTGTAAAATCCAGCGTTATTTATAATAACGTCAATTTTACCGAATGTCAAAATACTTTCTTTAACAGCTCTCTTTATATCATCATATTTTGTCACGTCGCATTTTAAAAGTTTAATTCCTTTAACGTTTGCAAATTCATTTTCATCTTGAGGATTACGCATAGTCGCCGCAACCTGCCACCCCTTTTCTAAAAAAAGCTTGACAGTCTCCCTGCCTATTCCAGAAGACGCTCCCGTTATAAACATCGTTTTCATAATTTAATCCCCCAACATAATATTGTTTTTATATAAATTATATCCATAATTTTTCATCTAAAACATATAAACTTATTTTTTCATAGTCATATCAGAATTAATATAATATGAAATAAAAAATAGTAAAATAAACATATATTTTATAAAAACAAAATTACTTTTTTAAACATTTTTCTAAATTTGATTTGAAAAGCAAAGTTTGTAATTACGTTCTTTTATATTTCAAAATATCCCATTTATTTAATAAATACCACAACGTAATTTTAGTGTTTGAATCTTTTTTATCTCCTTATTAGTTCCTTTTAATCATACTGTATTTGAATTTTTACATAATAAAAGTTTAAAATTTTTAAATTATTATGAAAAAGTGTTATAAAAATTATTTTTCTTTATTCATAAAACAATTTAGTCTATATTTATAGTCAGTAAATCATAGATAAATTTTATTTTGTATAATCTTATTTTATATTTTTGTAGATAAATTTTAATTTTTTCTACATTAACTAATTTTTATTTTCAAACACGCATTGAAATCGTTTCTATTGTAAAAATATTATTGGATAACAAATAAATCCGTAAAAAAACAGAAATGTTTAAAAAGACTGATAAATATATCTTTTGTGTTTATATCTTTATTTAATTTTTTTAAAATACTACTTCAAGTACTATATTCAAAATTAAACTTTTTCAGATACGCCCTAATAAAAAATTCATATTTGTCACCAAGTTTTAAAGTTTCTGAACAAATTTAATAATACATCAAATATTTTATAACATATTCTAAAGGAAAAATAAAATCTAAAAAAGAAAAAATTACTACGATTATTTTTTTTTGTTGACGCCATAATATTATTGTAACCTAAAGTTACAAAACAAATAAAATAAAAATTACTTTTTTAAATATCAGGAGGTAATAATTATGTCAAACAATAATGGTTCAGGTTCAAACAGAGCAACTGTTCCCGAAGCGAGAGCGGCATTAGATCAGTTTAAATATGAGGTTGCTAATGAAATCGGTGTTCCTTTAAAACAAGGTTATAACGGTGATTTAACTTCCGCGCAAAATGGATATGTCGGCGGATATATGGTTAAAAAAATGATTGAGGCTCAGGAGAGAGAAATGGCTCAAAAAAATCAGACTCCATCTTCAAAATAAGATAAAATAATTTAATATATAAAAATGTGCTAAATATGCACAAAAAACGGATATTAAAATTGATTATTTTAATATCCGTTTTTTAATTTGTTTTTTATTTACAGACAAAACAAGAGAGTATTTTAATATTTTATACCAGCGTAATATCAGAGTGTTAATATAAAAACTTAATTTTTTATAGTTCTCTTGGCATTATAATAGATGGATTTTTTCCACATTTACAATTTTGTTTTGGCCGACAAGGCTTTGGCATTATAAACGTATGCTCTGAATCAAAATAATCCTGTACTATTCTTAACGCTTCGCCAAATCTCTGAAAATGTACTATTTCTCGTTCACGTAAAAACTTTATCGGCTCTATAACATCAGGATCGTCTGTAAGAGTTAAAATATACTCATAAGTTGAGCGCGCTTTTTGCTCTGCCGCCATATCCTCATACAAATCTGTTCGAGGATCTCCTTTTGATTGTAAATATGAAGCTGTAAATGGTACTCCCGCAGCGCTTGATGGATAAATGCCTGTTCCGTGGTCTACGTAGTAACTATCAAAACCTTGTTTTTTTATTTGCTCAGGATCAGCATCTTCTAATAATTGCAAAACTATTGAACCTATCATCTCTAAATGAGCCAGTTCCTCGGTTCCTATATCGTTTAATACGGCTTTCGCTTGGGGAGTAACCATTGAAAAACGCTGACTTAAATAACGTAATGAGGCTCCAAGTTCTCCATCCGGACCTCCGTATTGACTTATAATTATTTTTGCGAGACCAGGATTTGTTTGTTTTATTTTAACAGGAAACTCAAGTTTTTTTTCGTAAATCCACATTATTAATAACACTCCTTTACATTAAAATTAAAATCTCTTTTCCATGGCCATGGACAATTTATCCATTTAAACTCACAATCAGGACTCATAGATCTGAAGGAACATAGAGGACCATACATTTCCTCAAACTCATAACGTAAAGAATCCGCTTCTTGAATAATATTGTTATATTTTTCAATAACTTCCTCATCATTTGGATGAGTGTCTAGAAAAAGATGTAAATCAACAGCGATAAAATCGAGAATACTCAGTTTTTTTAATAAAGCTTCTCTTTCACTATTTTCACACATAAATTAACAGCCTCCTTTTTTTAAATATGGCTCAGGTTTATAAAGTTCGGGAAAAACGGTTCCCGCTAAAAAAGCTTCGCAAGGTTCTAAAAGAGAGCAGTATTTTTGAAAAGGAACAAAGGCTCTTGCCAAATCATTACAAATAATTTTTTGCTCACATGGAATACATTTCATTTTGCCTATATCATCACAACAAGTTTTATCATAGGCGTTTTTTTTATCGCACATATTTGACACCTCCGAAATATTTATTGAAATCTATTGGGAAATTTGATAAATTAATCAATATTTCCTTAAGGTTCTTTATAACAAAAGTTGTAAAGAACAATCTATTAAAAGGAACCCCCTTTTTGGTTCATAGTTTATATTATTCATACATAAAATATTTGTGATTAAATGTATAGTGGAAAAGAAGATAAAAATTTTAATTAATTGGCTGAAATGTAATTTTATTTATGCTTAATTAGGAAGTATCTGAAAAAATAAAAACGAATATATTTTTTATTATTATATAAAATATATCATATATGATATTCAAGCTTGGAGGTATATGATGATTAAAATAGGAATAATAGGCGATTTTTTAAAAACAGCCGGAATAATATCAAGTATTTTGGAAAAAAGTTCATTTTCTGTAAAAATAATAAATTATAAACATTTTTTTTCTATAATGCAAAGTAATATAGACTTTCTTATTATTGGAATTTGTTCTCCTTATACCTCTTCAGATTATATAAATAAACTTCAGCTTGATATACTAATAATAAATGATTCCTCACAAATTACAAATTTAACGAATCCTCCATTTTTAAGCAACAAATTAAGCATAGTTTTATTAAATTCTGATAAATCAGAAGAAATAGAACTAAAAACAAAAACGCCGTTTTATGTAATAACTTTTGGATTTAACTCAAACGCCACAATAACAATATCAAGCAGAGTATCAGGCGTTAATGATACTTTGCAAATATGTATACAGCGTAATTTGACAACATTACAAAACGTTAAAATTTTAGAACAAGATTTTTCAATAACTGTCAATAGTAAAAACATAGATGTAATTCTCTCAGCGATAAGCGCGGCAATACTTTCTGGTATAAGTATAGATACACTAAAAAATATGATAATTTAAAAAAATATAGCTTAAAAAATAATGTAAATTAGCTATTTTGGACTTAAAGCTTTATTAGAATTATATATTCTATCAATAATATACGGTTTTTTTATTAAAAAAGGTTTATCAGTAAATAAGATTAATAATCTTTTTTTACTTATTATAAATTTTTATATATATAGATTCAAATTATTAAATCTTAGGTGGAGCGTTTGAAATTTTTTTGTTGTTATGATGATTTGCTCGGTATACATTTACTAATGTGACCATTGTGTGTCTTAGGCGGTATATAACAAAATTCGATACAATAAAACAGTTTATAAAATACTAAATAAAATTGCTAAGTTCAGTATATTCGAAAAAAAATTTATAAAGCTTGGAACTATGGAACATAAAGAAATTTATATAGAAATCAGTTTTTAAAAATATAAAAAGAAAAAAATACAATACTTTCAATGATATATTAAAATTTTTGATAAAAGTATAAATTAAAATTTTACACAATGTTTAAAAATAGCATGAAATTTAAAAATATTAAATTCATATGTATCTGAAACAAGAGCTGGAAAACTTAATATTGGAAAACCTTATTCACTTTATATGTATATGACAGATGTTTCTACAACCTTAAAAAGCCCTAAAGTAATAATATAAAAAATGATAAAATTATAGAAAAATTCAATTTAACTAATAATGTCAATAAATGTATAATTTTTTAGATAAACCAGATACATATTATATTTATAGCGAAAAATAAAGTAGAAATATATATATTTATGAACGGGATCTTTCTTCGTTTATTAAGTTAGATATTGAAGATTTTGTAATATAGGTTTAAGAGAATAAATCCGAAAATTTTTATGCAAACATATGTTTAAACTCAAAAAACAGAGGAGCTACAGATACTTTTATAGCTTGCTATGATATAATCTGACAGTACTTTACGGCGCTATAAACTCAATTTTCTAAAAACAAAAAAACAGCTTTGTATAAGTTATCAATTGATAAGCATTTATAAATTTGTGCCATACAAAGATATGGAAATAAATTTGCTCAGACTTGAAGAAAATATATTTTCCCGTTTTTACCATAAATGTCTAAACATTTAAAGTACTAAAAATCCTAAAAAAGCAAAAATAGTAAAAATAACTCATTCTATCTTAATAAGTAGTATTTATAGTTATCCATAAACAAATTTCTCTTTATTATTCCTCCAAAAAATTACGTTCAATTCTAAATTGTCGTGAAGTTTCCCAAACCCTCAAAAAAACGCAAAGTGTTCTTTTTTTAAACCACTTTACGTCTGCTATTAATAAAAAAGTATATTGTAAAATTAGGTAAAAATCAACTTATTTTAACATTTAAAATTTATATTATTTAGTAATTTAAGAATATTTAACTTAAAAACTATATAATCACTATCATTTATACGATAGTGATTATATAGTGATAATTCAATTATATATAAATACTCAAGACTTTTGAATATCTTTTGTCATTTCACACTCCGCAGCAAAAAACTTTACTACTCTCCATTTCTTTTTCACTTAAACCGTATGTTCCTTTTTCTGTCAATTATCTCCATTTTCTTTTTGGTTGTTATTGACATTTACATAGTTTAATATTCTGACTCTTTAAAATTTAGATTTACCGTTTTAATATCTTTAGACAAATCAACTAAAGCGTATCTGAAAACAAAAATACGCACAAAAAATTATAAAAAATAAAACGAAACAGAAAGGCTTTTCTGTTTAATTGAACCGTTTTCGTTTATTTTTTTATAATTTTTTGGATATTTCGCGTATATAACTGATAGTTTATGACAGTTTTCAGATACGCCCTAGTTTTTTGATGTTGTTTTGAAAATAATCTCATCAACAATGTTAATCGTATCTTCTATACACCCCTCACAAGTGCGTAAAACTTTTTTAGTATCAACACCTTTTAACTCTTTACAAATAACAGATGAATTCTTAGTTTGAAATTCTTTAACAATCTCTTTTATAATTTTATATGTATCCGCTTTTGTCGTTGTATTTTTCGTACCCACACTGTTTTTAAGTCCCGCGAGAATAACAGCTCCTGAAACAGCTCCGCACATTCCCTGCATATTTCCAAGACCAGACCCAAACCCCTCGGATATTTTAAACATAATTTCCTCATCAATCCCAAAATCATCACTATACGCACACGCGACAGCCTGACAGCAGTTATAGCCCTTTTTACGATTTTCAATAGCTTTTTCAAATTTACTCTTCATTAATAATAACCCTCCAAATAAAATATAATATAAAAATAGTTTACTAAATATACATACAAGTTAATAAAAAACACAATAATTTAAAATAGTTTAAAAGATATAATCTCAATAAAATTTTCGCCGACATATTTAAAAAATAAAGCGCCTATGCCATTCATAATACTAAATTCAGAGTAAACCTCAGTCCACTCATCACAATTAATATCAATAGCGCATTCCCCTACAAAATCACCTTTTTCCGAATTAGAAATAAATATTTTTCCTTTTGCTCTTCCCCTTAATTTAAAAGAAATTCCCTTAAAGTCTTTAAAATTAAAATATTTAAAACCGGCGATACAATTATTGTGAAAATTAGTAACATATTGCTCCTCTCCTGACTCCCTGTCTTCGCCGCTTTGAGTAAGAAAAGTTTTATTTTTCTCCTTCTCTTTAGAGTTTTTATAATTGTTAATATCCATAAGATTACATACTATATAAAAAGGATACTCTCCTTTTCCTAAAAGAGGTCTGCCATTTAATCCACAGCTTGTAGCCTCCGCTTGTTTTATATATCCGTTTTCCTCAATGAAAATAGGCTCCGCTACTCCTTGTCTGCAAAAAGAAGTTCCGTTTGTAAATCTATGATCAAAAATATAGTACTGCTCATTTATGCATATAATACCTCCATGTGTGTTTCCAACAGGATAAGCTGGATTTTCCTCAGTATGTCCGTTAATCCCTATATCTGAGGAAGAGTGTATTCTTCCTCTATATATAAAATCTCTATCTGGATATTTACTTGTACAATAATGTAATCCCGTTATTCTGGCGGAATATACAAAATAATATAAATCGCCAATTTTCCTCATAGAAGACGCCTCAAAAAATTTCGCGTTGTCAGGACAATCGTTTCTTGATAAAATAATTTTAGGCTCTGTTCTTACCGTAAGCATATCGTCTTCAAGCGTACATACATGTGCCCCAACAAAAAAACGGCCTTTAGCGTCAATTTCTTTTTTTCCGCAAAATCCAGAGTAAAGATAAATTTCACCGTCATCATCAATAAATACACTGGGGTCAAATTGAAAATAACTACCTTTTTCAAGTCCGACAACTCTACCTTTTTTATCATGAATATCCCCGTAATACCTATATTTTCCCGCCGGCTTATCACATACCGCCACGGAAATAACCGATGAGTTAGCCACAGAATAAAATAAGTAAAACAAACCTTCTTTTCCTTGTATAACATCAGGCGCGTATAAGATAATCTTATCTCTTATAACCCCTTGATGCTGTTCTTTTTTATAAATAACACCTTCATATTTCCAGTCTGAAACATCGCAAAGAGGAGCTGACCAGCAAACATAGTCATTCTCACAATATTCCTTACCGTTAAACTTATCATGACTTCCAAAAATATAAAGTCTGTCGTTAAAAATACGAGGTTCCCCGTCAGGAACATATTCATAACTTGGAAGATATGGGTTGAATACCTGCTTTTTCATAATAAAATACCTCTAAACATAAATAGCTCTATAACTTAATAAAATTAATCCATTGTTTAATTTTTCTCTCATATCCGTTATCTGACAGAACGTAATATTTTTTATCAGCTACCTCATCAGGCAAATATTGTTGTTTAACGTAATGATTTTCATAATCATGAGCGTATTTATACCCTGCTCCGTGTCCAAGTTTAGCGGCTCCTTTATAATGAGCGTCTTTTAAATGATTTGGAATACCTGAAGTCTGAATATTTTTAACATCGTTCATAGCCTTATCAATAGCAATAATAGCTGAATTACTTTTTGGAGCTGTCGCGACATAAGCAGCCGCCTGTGCTAAAATTATTCTGCTTTCTGGCATACCTATCATATTTACAGCCTCAAAAGCGGAAACAGCAACTTGTAAAGCTCTTGGATCAGCGTTCCCCACATCTTCTGAGGCGCATATAACAATCCTTCGGGCAATAAACTTAATGTCTTCTCCAGCGTAAAGCATTTTCGCGAGATAATAAATAGCCGCGTCAGGGTCGCTACCTCTCATACTTTTAATAAAAGCGGAGATTGTGTCATAGTGATTATCTCCATTTTTCTCATAATTAAGAGTTCTTTTTTGAATACACTGTTGAGCGGTTGAAATATCAATAAATAATACGCCATCATCATTTCTTTCCGTCGTTAAAACAGCTAACTCAACAGCGTTTAAAGCTGTTCTCGCATCGCCGTTCGCCATGTCCGCTATAAAGTCGGATGCCTCCTCTGTCATACTCACTTTTAAAGCTCCAAAACCGTTTTCTTTATCTTCAATACAATTTTTAATTATAGTTTTTATATTATAAAAAGTAAGATGTTTAAGCTCAAAAATTACACTTCTCGACAATAAAGCCTTATTTACCTCAAAATAAGGATTTTCCGTCGTCGCGCCAATAAAAGTTAATGTTCCATCTTCGACATGTGGTAAAAGAGCGTCTTGTTGAGATTTGTTAAACCTGTGAATTTCATCAATAAAAAGAATAGATTTCTTACCTGACATTCCGAAAATATTTTTAGCGTTTTCAACAGTTTCCTTAATGTCTTTTATTCCAGCCGTTGTTGCGTTAAGCTGTACAAACTCACTTTTTGTGGAATTGGCTATTATTTTAGCGAGTGTTGTCTTACCTGTTCCAGGAGGACCATAAAAAATAATTGAAGTAAGTTTATCAGCTTTAATCGCCCTATACAAAAGAGTATCCTTTCCTACAATATGTTCCTGCCCCACAAATTGTTCTAAAACTTTAGGACGAATTCTTGAGGCGAGAGGCGATTCTTTTTTCATATTTTTTTGCCTTTGATACTCAAAAAGATCCATTTATAAATCTCCCTTTAAACAGTCAAATCCCTTGGAGTGTATTTAAAAACCAAATATATAAGAAAAATTATAAAAAAGTAAAATAAACTTACAACGTGGTTATTCTACTTTTTTATATTTTTTTTAATATTTTAATGTTTAAAAAGTAAAAACAAACTTTTATACACTTTTAATAATAATTAGCGAGAATTTTTAGATACACTCTATTTAAAACTCTAATTTTTTAATAACCTTTTTACTGTATTATATCATTATTACCGAATTACCGCCAAATAACTCTACTATATAAATTTACTTAAACTTATCAAACATGTTTATTTAAAAATTTCAGGTAAAAAAATACAATTTTTTCTATCATACCTATAAATATTAAAAATTTTTTTCTTTTGTAAATTCTATGTATTCTTATATTACCTATTTTTATAATCAATATTAAACCTACAATTTATTATATACTACCATAGTTTATTTTTCAATACCAAAATTTTTATACTACTAAATCTACATTCTATTTCAAAAAAATATTCATTCACCTTATGCCTATAATCAACATTGTATGAATATCATTTAATCTTATTACCTTTTCAAGTTTATAATTTATTCTAAAAAACAATTTTTCCAGTTCATCTATTGTTCGCTGTTTACCGCCTCTACACTCAACAGACAATCTTAATCCACGCATTACCGCCTCTCTTGGCTCAAACTCATTTATCAATATATCTTCGATTACTAAAAATTTAGCGTTACTACCACAATATTTAATACAATTATTTAAAATATTAAAACATTTAACATCATCAAAATCATGAAGCAAGTTCATCATTATAATATAATCATAATTATCGCTTAATAACTCTAATTTGAATATATCACCCTCTATAAAAGTAATATTTAAATTATATAAGTCTTTAAACTCGTTTCCTATTTTACATGGTATCTTAGTATCTAAAACAGAATAAGAACAGTTTTCATATCTCGACAAAAAAGCGGCACCTAACCCTCCGCTATTACCGCCTAATTCCAATACTTTTTGGTTTGTTAAATTTATATGCTTAACTATATTTTTTCCAATTTCAAACGTTATGGAAAAATCATATCTTGAATAAATCTCATACTCTATCTCGCTAATCTCGTCAAAAAAAAATTCTGATTTATTAATCGCTTTAATAAATAATTCCTCATATGTTTCTTTTTGATTTTTACTATTAATATTATCAAGAATGTATCTATGTTTTTTCATATATTTATTATTTAAAATAAAACATTTTTCATCATAATCGAGCATATCATTAATAACTAATATCCTCATAATCGCTTTATACACACTTTCATTTATGCCTAATTTCTTAAACTCATCAAAACTTAATTTATGTGAAAGGCAATTTTCATCATAAATATTAAACTTATTAAAAAAATATACCGCTTCATCTAAATAATTTATATAATCCATTTTTATTTTAAACCTCTTTGAACCCACACAGATTATTATATCTACTTTAAGGTTGTATCAAAATCTAATATACCTAAAGCTATATGATTCATTCATCTCAAATATGTAATATATATAATATATACAAAAACATCTCCTCAATTTTTATAATAAATAACTTATTTTTTTATATTTTATCATATATATTATCTTTTTTCAACTTTATACTATAGATTAATAAAAAAAGAAAAATATTCCTTGATATAATTATTTGGAGAAAAATCTAAAGATGTTAAATCAGTAAATCATGTATACTAATATTTACTTATTGATATAGAAATGGACGAAAATACACAAATTATATATATCAAATGGTAATTAACGCTATTTCAGCTTTATTTTCATAGATGCGGATTAAGATTGAAAAAATACGTAAAACAAATTGAGATTCAAAAAATCTGATATAAATGGCTAAAGAACTACAGCCTTTGGCAGGCTAACAAAAAAATATTTATTTATCCTGAAAATTATTTAGGACGTATCTGAAAACTATCATAAGCCATCAGTTATATACGCGAAATATCCAAAAAATCATTAAAAAATAAACGAAAACACTTCAATTAAACAGAAAAGTCTTTCTGTTTCGTTTTA
>CAJTVH010000030.1:0-765 GCA_910579745.1 uncultured Clostridia bacterium
GCCTCGCCTGCTTGCCCTTTTCATTACGCTGTATCATTGACAACTCTTTTGCCATATCAAGTTTAAGAGCGTGGTCGATTTTATTTTGTCCCCCATGATTTTCGCTTTCCAAATTTGGAAAGCAAGTAACATAATCAATATTTTCAATAAAACCATATTCAATCATACGGTTAAACCATGTTGTATAATTTGATCCAACTTCCAAAAACTCATATAACATTCTTCCGCTTATCACAGGCTCTTGATTTTCATTTACTTCGACTTTTAACAAATTATTCATTTTTTCCCTCCTCATACTTAATACCGTACACGTGATACAGCTCGCTGAATTTCCTAAACCCTATCGTATGAGCCTCCGTATGATGTTTTCTGCACAAACATATCTTCCTATGATTTCTGTCGTCTGTCTTTCCTCTGTCATTTCCCATACCTATAGCGTCAACGTGGTGTATCTCCCCGTCTTTTCCGCATAACACACATCTTTTATTCTTTAACCCGCTGTACAGGGCTTTTCCTATGTCGTCTGTACGGCTTATAAGATTATCCGTAAGGGGTATTCCCCACTCAAGGGCGAAATCAAGTATAAAGCTTATAAACTCCCCAGCCGTTGACATACCGCAGTCTGATAATGAGAAATACCCATTTCCGGTTTTAAGCATATACTCATACTTTAAACGCTCTTTCGCCTCCTCCGGGACATATCCCGTATAATCGGCTATGTCCCTTATCGTGGCGTACGCCTTTCTTCTCTGCTCCGCCGTCACG
>CAJTVH010000030.1:905-35352 GCA_910579745.1 uncultured Clostridia bacterium
TACCTCTCTTATCATTTATCTTTTTCTTTCGCTTTCCAAAAAGATTTATATAGTGAGATAAGCCCCATTTCCCTTAAATAATCGACGAACTCCCCTATAATACTTAAAACAGGACGGCACTCATCACGTCTGTAAGTTTCTCTCCATACTTTGCTTCCGTTTGACACTATATACGTAAACTCTCTCGCTTCCGGCACAAGTTCCATATACATAGGGTGCTGCGGACTGTCAAAAAATTTACCCGCTGAATAACTTCCCGAAAATTTAATGTCGCTTATCACTCCCGCCTTTAAACAATCAAGTCTTCCGTAAAGTAAAAAGTCAATCCCCGAAACACTTACCTCTTTTGCCGCCGCAAGCTGAAACCGACCTCCTTTAACATCTCCGGCTACCTCTCTCGCCGCCTCGTACCAATCGTTAGAGCTGTCTCCCTTGTCAAAACAAATATCAGTGACAAGACGCTCAAAATCTATGCCTTTTCGCATAGCCTCATTTGTTGGTATAGGCTCCCGCCTAAGCGCCGACAGAAAATCATTTTCAGCTTTTTCCTGAAATTCCTCCGCCCTTTCCCCGTATCTCTCAAAATCGCTCCATTGATATTTCCACAAGGCAAGCAAGCTTTGCGTCATCAGGAAACGCATATGTACTCCCCCTTTTCCTTATCAAACTTATAACCAAGTTCTTTAATTCTGTAGGAAAAAAGATTTTTAGACTCTTTCTCAGATGTAAGGGCGTGCTCAAGGGTTTTCATACTCTCAACCGCCCTCGTCGCCTCTTCCGGCGTTGTTATGGCGGACACTATCCCTCTCGCCCGCTCCATTACACTTTCATACTCAGCCCGTACTTTCTCGACTTCCTCCGTCTCTCTCGCTATATTGTCACTGACTGCCTGGAACAGTTTCGCCAGAAAGTTATTAGGCGTACCTGAACCCAGCTCAGGAACCGTATATATTCCCGTAATACCGTGGGTTCCCTTCGCGTAGTATCTCTCACAGTTTGAGAAGCCTATTACCCTTTTGTCTCCTCTCATTTCCATAAAACCGCCTAAATCCATCGGCTGCCACACATTGTCTTTTGTCTGTCCCTCAACAAGAAGCCTGAGTCTTGTGTTATCCCCCTCTTTCTCCTCTCTGGCGTGAAAAAGAACCACAATATGCTTGTTTAACTCGTAATAACAATAGTTCATCAATCTCTCGAACTCTCTCCCCACGGCCCCGTATCCCTTTAACGAGAGCGTTCCGTCACGCTGTCCGTTTTTCGTGTTCTGACGTATCGCCCAGCCCGCCATAAGTTTAATAAGCTGCCCGCCCGTGTCAAAAACCAGCGTGTCAAAATCTTTTATATTATCCGCCACAAGGTCTTTTTTCAGCTCCTCATAACTCTCAGGCTGTATAAATGGTTTTCTGTACATAGCCGGTACTCTGTCCATACCCCTGTCAACGTCTATATGCAGCGGATTGGGAGCTGATAACGCCGCCGTTGATTTCCCTATTCCCGGATAACCAGCTATAAGTATTCTTACTTTCTTTTCTCTCACCGCTAAAGCGGAAGGCTGCTGAATAGCCATAAAATCTTTCTCCTTTCACTCTTGACAAACAACAAGTTTTATGATATTTTTAATAAAACAATTTATGAGAGTTAAATACTTTTATCAGCCCCTTTACAAATAATTATTAACGTTATTTCAGATATGACTGTTAAGATGTGTATTTATTTTGTAAACCGCCTGATACGGTTCACGGATTTATTATCGTGGTTTAAATCCACAGACGCCCCTTTCGGGGCGTTTCGCCGTTTACGGCTCATCAGTATGGCTTTTTCCACGCTTTAAAATATTTTTAACTCCCCTATTGGCTTACCGCCTCTTTATAGCTTACACATCTCTCGCAAAACGGCTCGCCGTTTATGTCATAGTACATATCGCCCTCATATATCTCCTCATCACAGGCGGAACATTTGAATACCGCCCCGCCCATACAGCTCATACACCCTGTACATTCCCCTCCGGATATACAATACAGCGCCATTTTACCCGCCTCCAATCTATACAAAAACAACCTTTTGCTCATCTGGAATATTTTCACGTTTTACCGCTGTATTCTCAATTCCAATAAGTTCTTCTTTTCCTTCTTCCGAATCCAGCTCCAAAAGCTTTTGAAGCTTCTCATTCTGCTCTTTAAACGCTCTCATCTCAGTCACGGCGCAATTATAATCAAGCTGAAACTTCCGCGCCTCCTTGTTTATGGCTTTACATATTTTCCTTAACGTATCCACGTCATCAACCGTATCTATTAATTTCTCAATTTCCATTTGCTTTTCCTCCTAAAATATGATATTATAAATTTGATTTAATATTTCTTATCCCCCTTTGACGGTTTCCTCCGTTTACTTTTGGGGGATTTTTTATTTCCCATTCAGTTTCGCTTTTCTTTATCCCATTTAACATAGTACCTCCTTTTGCCAGCCTTTTTTACCGCTTTAGGCTTCTCTAACATATCTATAAGCCAGCTAATCACTCCAACTATCGACAAGGTACCTAAAATCAGACATACAAGTTCCATTTTTTCTACTCCTCCTCTCTGTTTACAGTCTCACACATAAAGCACTCACCCCTGTAATACCATTTCCCGCCGATATTCTCAAACGTTATATATGTTGCTCTCATACACCCTTTTATCTCATCAAAAATATGATTACAAGGCTCTCCGCACTGCGCTAATCTATTTTTTAGATAAGCCGCCGGAACAATATTAATAAAATAATCAATCATCTCCTCATTAACCTCTTCCCCAACAGCGCAAAATTTTGAAAAACTCATCCCACTCTTTTTCCAATCCGCTAAACTTCTCATAGTTCAACCTCCTTTCTCTCTAATTCCCTAAACACTTTCGCCGCTGAATATTTAGCATTCTCCGTAAGCTGTCTTTGCCAGCACACATTCTTTGGGCTCCACTTAAACCCATTACTTTTAAGAATATCCCTTACCTCAGGTTCAGGCTTTCCCTCAAATATCAGCTGCAATCTCATAAGTTCTGTGTTTTCAACCACTTTAAAAAAACGATTTTCTTTCTCGCAAGTACCATCTTCTTTTACTCTCAGCAGTTCATCGAGACGTTTTTTTGTATTTTTAATAACAGCGTTATTATTTGATAACTGAAAACTCATAAATGGCTTATTCTCGTAATGATAATTACTTATCATTTCCGCCTTTAAAATTTCAATCTGCTTTGACGTTAGTTCAGGGCACCCGTCTAAAGTTTTGTTTTTACGGTAATAAGCGTTAACCGCTTTCATTTTTGCCTGTTCCGCCTCCAGCTTATTGATTTTATCTCTTAAAAGCTCAATGGCATTCTCATCACTTGATAAAATCGGCTGTTCCATAGTAAGAAGATTTTTAATTTTTTTAGCGTAATCATCAAGATACTGCCATTCTTTATTTAATGACTCTCTGCGGTTATTCTGCTTTTTCTTCTTGTTTATGGGAAAATTTGCTGGACCTGAAATCATCACACTTGGGCAGCTCGCCTCATTCCTGTAATAAGCGTTATAATACTCAGCGAGTTTACGGCTGTATCTGTCCGCCATTCCCTCCGCTTTCTCAGCTAAATGCGGCTTTTCCTCCTTTATTCTCTCAACCGTCTTATAAGCCTCGTCTACACATCTTTTGTATTCTCTCGAGGCGCTTCCCTCCTCATAATCTCTAAATGAATTTACATCATTAGCGAGCCTCGCCATTTTCTCATTAATCTCATAATATTTCGGCAACCTATTTACCCCCTTAAATTTTTAACTGTTTAACAACCTCACGCCATCACAATCTCATAGCCTGTCCTATCGTCATACTCCACAGCACAGTAGAAATTATCCTCACCGTGGTATAAACGAGGTATCCTGCAATCCTCACAAACACAGCCGCTGTCAACCCTCTTTATACCGTCCTGTCCGAGTCTTGCCGAAACAGCGTCCCGCAATAAATGCGCTACCTCCGCCGATTTCGTTATGTAAATTTTATAGCCCGTCATTTCCCTATCTCTCCTTTCCACCATACAATTAAACTTTAATTTTATTATCCTGTTTCTGAAGCCATAATATAAACGCGTCTTTCGCTATAAGCATTCGCTTTCCAATACAAAATGACGGGAAATCTTCTGAACGGAATAAATTATACACAGAAGCCTTACTTATTCCTAAAATCTCTTTAACAATCTTAACGTTAAGTACAAGCGGCAAATCTTCAAAATTAGTCATAATAACCACCTCCTCAAACACTAAATTTACTCATTAACTTTTACTTTTTAAAAAACTACTAATAATCTCATTTGTATTATTACTAACCTTGTCAAGTAACTCTACTACCTCTTTTTCGTCAATCCCCGCCACCGTCAAAATATCTTCTGATGTGAATATCGCCGTGCTGTCTTTTATCGCCTCAGCAAGAAGCACCTCTCTTTTATCTGCCATTTGAGACACTCCCTTTTTCATTGATAATAGCGATTATCCTCGACCTTATATCAATCCCCTCTTTTTTGTCATTAAGTATTTCGCTTATATAAGCTTCACTTACCCCCGTTCTTTCAGCAAGTTCAATTTGTTTCATTCCAATGTCAATCAGCTTTTTCTTTACATAATTTCCAAAGCTTTCATTCTGAACTTCCAGCATTATGAATACCTCCTTTTCAATCAAATTATTTTGTGATAAAATAATATAATAAGTTAATTTTTTCGCTGTACCGCAAAGAAATATGCTATTTAACAGCTCTTTTCCTTTTGATTTATTTTTTTATAACTTCCAGCGAATTTATTAGCTTAGTTATATTATAGTTCTAAAAAACAGAATTGTCAACACCTAAATTCTATTTTTTAGAATTTATTTTAGGAGGTTCTTATGTTTTACAACCAATTAGAAAAATTATGTAGAAATAATAACACTACTCCAACTTCTTTTATTAAAGAACTTGGTTACAGTAGTTCTAAAATTACTGCTTGGAAAAATGGCTCAATTCCAAAATATGAAATTCTTAATAAAATATCTGAATACTTCTGTGTACCTATAAGTTATTTATTTGAAGAAAGTAATCAAGAAATAAATTTTTACCATTTACCACCCGACCAACAAGAACTACTCGACCTCTACAATCAACTTGACCCAATAAAGCAAGCCGAATTTAAAGGTGAGCTTAAAGGATACCTTAAAGCTAAAAACAGCTAATAACATACTAAAATTAATTAATGTTTTCTCAAGCTGTTACTTGAAAGGTAACAGCTTAGTCAACTTAAACCAAGCCTTTTTAGTGCGTAAAACTCGACTTACCCTACCCGCAACAGTTATTTTTCCGTCAGATTTCAGTTCTTCATTAAGTCTTCTGATTACTCCATAAGAAAAACTCTTTGAAACACCGCCTAATAACTCCTACATTTCCTCAACGCCGATAAATCTTTCGTTTGGCTTTCTCATTCTCACCACTTCCCTATAAAAATTTTTAAATTAATATTTTAAATACCTTTTAATGCCTCATTAACTATAAAAAGTATTTTCTTTCTTGTCTCAATCGCTTCCTTTTTCCCTCTAAGCACCTGGCTCAAAAAACCGGTGCTTACTCCTACTTTTGCCGCAAGTTCCGCCTGTTGCATTCCAATATCAAGAAGTGCCTTTTTTACTTCTATTCCAAAATTTTTACTCTCTAAAATTATCAATCCCTTTACGCCTCCTTATATGATATTTTGACAACTTTTTTAACAACTATTTTCTTTTTTACTTTTTTATGATAGAATAGTATCAAATAGCTAATAAATTATCCAAAACTACAAAAAATTTTAAGTTAATACCAAGAACGCCAATTCTTAATTTACTTTGCTATTTTTTTGTAGTTTTGGGATAACTTCTTAGCTTAGTTGTATTATAATTGGATTTATTCCAAATGTCAACACGAATTTGTATTTTTTACAAAAACTTTTTTTAAGGAGTTTTTTTATGAATTTTATCGATAGATTAACTATTCTATTAAAAGAAAATAATATTACAGCTAAATCTTTAACACAAACTATCGGAATTAGTCAAACTTCTGTCTCAGACTGGAAAAGAGGAAAATCCTCACCATCAATAAAAACATTAATCGATATATCAAAATTCTTCAATATATCTATTGATTGGCTCTTAACAGGAGAAATCTATTCGGAAAATATAGCCGTTTCTGGTAATGTATCTGGAAATAACAATATTGTAAATTCAAATCATAGTTCAGTCGTTGTCCGTAATGGACAAGAACACCCTCTTTCCGATGAAGTTTGCGAAATAATTAGGATTTATGAAGCTCTTGATGTACGCCGTCGTATAAAACTACTTAACACAGCATTTTCTTTGGAAGAAGAAACAAAAGGAGGTAATAACTAATGGCTAACAAAAAAACTTTGGAGGAAGAAATCATTGTTGAAGGTAATATTTCTGACATATTTAATTCAATATCTACTGTTTTAGATAGAAAAATATATAAAAATTTAAACATAGATAATGACTCCTATCAAATTACGGCAAATTATAAAGATGGCTCAATTAAAGGAGAAGTTTTTGTTTCATTTCTATCTAACAATAAAGAAACAACAAAAATTATAATAAAATCTACAGCCTCTGACTCAATTTCTTCTTTTATGAGTTCAAGTGAAGTCATTATAGAAATGTTTAAAGACCCTGTTAAAGATATAACAAATATAATAAATTCAAATTATAAAAAAACTATTAATAATACTATTAATGTTCCCACTCAAAAATTAATTATTGATAAAGATTCTATTAATAATACTGTTATTAATAACAATACTAATTCTCTTACCTCAGAATTAACTCTTACTATAAAACGTATTGAACAATGGTTTGCAATAAACCCGCCAATTAAAATATTGATTGACGGTAAGAAAAAATATGAGATAGAAAATGGAAATATTATAGAAATACCCATTTCATACGGAAATCACAATATCAAATTTTCCTGTAACATAAGAGATAAAATTATTGATATTAATGTTATTGAAAATACATTTTTAGAAATTGGATTCAACCGAATTACTGGTAGTATTGAGATAAATTCAGAAGTCAAAAATGCTCCATATAATACACTATGTATAGTTGGTGTTGTTATATCTGGAATTTCTTTACTTCTAAACTTATGGGGTATTGTAGGAATTGCTGGTACATCAACATCAATCGCAGGTTTACTTGACTGTCAAAAGAAAAATGAAAATGGAAAAGCTCTAGCAATAATAGGAATAATAATTGGCGCATACTCAATTTTATATGCTGTATATCTCTTTTATACTATAGACAAACAATTTAATATGTCATAGTAAACCAGTAAAATATTAAATAAAACTATTTATGCCTGTAATCATATAAAGCTACTTAACACATCATTTGCTTTAGAAGAAGAAATGAAAGGAGATAATAAATAAATATCTATTTATTAGAATATAAAAAGAATATTAAATATGGAATGGATAATTAAAATAACTTTTGGATTTAGTCGTTCTAAATTATATAAAAAAGCTTTACTTTTAGCAGAATCTTTTCCTAATTACACATTAAATAATGGAATTGTATTTTGTGGTACTGCTGACATAAAAGACTATATTATTTTTAATCGTGAATTTGATGACTTGATATTTATAATTGAAAAATGGAAAAATGCAGAAATTTTATTATATGGAAAAATTTTTACAAATGTAAGTGTTTATCATAATTTTAAAAATAAAATAAAAAAAGCTGCTGACAAATATAGTAAGCTATTGGAAAATTCAGCTGTATCTCTTGATAGTGTAACTTATGAAAATCTACCTTTACCTACTGTTTACTATCCAAACTTATATGGTGCTTTTTTTGCTTTTTCATCTGATATAGACAGTGACATATATTTTTGCGAATGTGAACGTTTAGCCATTGAAAATTACATAAAATTACGTCAGCAAATGCCTTTGATAAATTATTCAGGTTCAAAAACAAATCCTTTAGGAACAGATTTTTTCCCTGAATTAATTTCTGAAATGTCTTTAAATAACCCTCAATCTCCTCTCGATATATTTAAATTTAAAAAAAATATATGTTTTTATTGTAACAATAAAAAGCCAAAACTAAAATACTGTTTACCTATGTATGGTAATATATTTAAACAAACATATGGCTGGTTAATACAACAAGAGTATTTTAGATTAGGAATTGACCCTTATCAACAAAATAACATATTACCAGAATATTTTCCTAATGATATAGATACTGACATACCACGATATGTTGAAAATTCTGCGAGACAACGACTTGGCTTTAAAAAAATTGGCGAAGCATGGACAAGTGAAACAACTTTATATTATATGATTAAAGGCTTATATCCCACTTATGAGGTAATTATGCACTATCGACCAAAATGGCTCGATGGACTTGAATTAGATATATATATTCCGGCTCTAAATCTTGCATTTGAATATCAAGGTATACAACATTTTAAACCTATTGAACATTGGGGCGGTGATATTCAGTTACAAAAACAACAAGAATATGATAAAAAGAAAATCGAATTATGTAAAATAAAAAACATAACTTTAATACATATAAACTATGATGAAGAATTAACTGAGTACAATATAAAATCAAAAATAAAAAAATTTTACAATTAAAAATAAAAATTCACAAACAAAAAATTCAAGGAGGAAATCAATATGAAAAAACTTATTTTTATCTTTATTACAATCTTAACGCTTACAACTTGAGGAGGTTAAATTATGGCTTTTTATATATTAAATACTAACAGACAATGGGACGAAAAATGTGAAGAAAATATGTTAGAGAACCATACAGCATCAGCATATGGATTACCTTGGGGTAATAACATTAAGAAATTAAATATAGATGACTTAGTATTTTTATATGGAAACATAAATGGATTATTGGCATATGGAGTAGTAGACAGTGACTTAAAATTAAAAGAGTTTATACATAATGAAAAAATATATAATGAATATTATAGAAATTTGGATAATTTCAGGATATTAAAAACACCAATATCAGCGTCAGAAATGAAAAAAATAACAAATAAAAACTATGTATATAATACTACAATGTTTTCTATAAGTTGTAGTGAAGCAGTACAGTTTATTGAGAAAATAAACACACATCATATTTAAGATTTATAATTCAATATACTATTAATCAAATAATTTAATTTTCAAAAAAATTAATAAAATTTATTAAAAACTAAGGTGATAATATGTCAATTTACAAAAATGAAAAAACCGGAAACTGGTACGCTATATTCCGTTACACAGATTTACATAAAAAACGTAAACAAAAGAAAATATAATTAATACCTACTTTAAAGATAAACCAATAAATACAATAACCGTTTCCAATGTAAGACACTAGTAAAATAATTTAATTAATGATAATTATAAAACACGTACATCAAAGCCATTTATAATCAACTCTCCGCAATTCTTAATTACGCAATACGCTATCGCGATTTATCGAAAAATCCAGCGAGAGAAGCTAGTTCTGCCGGAAAGAAAAAAAGCCGACAAAGTCAGTTTTTGTACTATTGAGGAATTTAAACAAACTATCCAGTATATTGATAAATACAATTATATAACCAAAATATTATTATAAATCTTATTTTGGACAGGTATGCGACAAAGTGAATTGTGCACCTTAATTCTAAAAGATATTAATTTTAACAACAGAATAATATCTATTTCAAAACCTTTGTCTGTTTTAACTATCTAAGAAATACTTATCAGTAAACCCAAGACTAAAATATCTGAAAGAACTGTTGAAATACCTTAATTTTTAAATAATAATATAAAAGAGTTTATTGACTGTCATAGTACCTTATTAAAACAAAATGACAAGATTTTTAACAAAACAAAGTCAAACTTACCAAGAAAAATAAATTATATTGCCGAAAAAGCCAGTTAAAAAAATGGAGTGAATTTTAAGCCATGTAAATGTGATTAAAATTCACTCCATTTTTAACAGTACAATCCAAAAGTTATAAATTAACAGGTAATTTGGTATGGTATACCTGAAATATCAGACTGCTTTTTAAAGCATTCTATTATATCTCTGTCTATATTAATTGTTATCTGTTTTTTTAATTTTTTAACATATAATATCAAAATATTATTTGCAAATATAAAACCTTTATGATAATATAATAGTACAAAGCTAACTTATTAGCTAAATCGCAAAACAACAATTTACAATCACCAAAAAATGAATAAGCCAAAATAAAATTGATAATATTATTAACACAAAAACATATTTTTTAAATATAACAAATTTAAGAGGTGTTCATATATGGAATATACAGTAAATTTAATTTGGGATAATGAATCTAATGTATGGATTGCGACAAGTGAAGATATTCCAGGTCTTGTATTGGAATCAGGTTCATTTGACGCTTTATTGGAACGTGTTCGCTTCGCTGTACCAGAATTACTTACATTAAACAAACCTAAAGCAACTCCATCTACTCTAACCTTTATATCAAAGCGCTGTGAAAGGATAGCTTTATAATGGCTGAATATGAGAAAAAAGTACGTAAAATTCTTACTCAAAACAAATGTACTTTTGTAAGACACGGAAAAGGTGACCATGATATTTGGTACAGTCCTATCACTTGTTGTCACATAACTGTTGATTCAAAAATAAAATCAAGACACACTGCTAATGCTATTTTAAAACAAAGCGGAATTGATTACAGATTTAGATAACATTAAAAATAAAAAAATAGAAATATTGATAAATAAAAATTATTAATACAAATTTATAAAAAGCCCTCCGGGGCTTTTTAGCTGTCAAAAATATAAAGGATGTGAGACTTATGGCAAACAAAAGAGGAAACGGGGAAGGCTCAATCTCAAAACGCCCTGACGGTACTTGGTGGGCAAGGATTACAATAGGCGTTGATAAAAACGGAAAACAAAAACGAAAAGCGTTCTACGGAAAAACAAGACAAGAAGTACAAAAGAAAATGACAGCGGCTTTAAATGAAATTAATACAAACACATATATTGAACCATCAAAATTGACCTTGGAAACGTGGCTAAATAACTGGTTTAATGAATACTCATTAAATTCAATAAAACAATCAACAAGAGTAAGCTATGAGACATTCATAACCAAGCATATAAGTCCGGTTATAGGAAAAATAAAACTTCAAAATTTGCGGCCTGACATCATTCAAAAATTTTATAATGATAAACTGGAAAATGGAAGATTAGATGGAAAAGGCGGTTTGAGCCCAAAAACAATAAAAAATATACACGTTATGCTTCACGAAGCGTTAGAACAAGCTTTAAAAAATGGTTTAATCGCAAGAAATGTAACCGAAGCCGTCACTCTTCCCAAAATCACAAAAAAAGAAATGCGGGTTTTAACATCAGATGAACAAAGCAGACTTTTAAAATTATGCAATAATGAAAACAACGGAATATTTGTAATATTAGCGTTATCAACGGGTATGCGCTTAGGAGAAATTTTAGGCTTAAAATGGGAAGATATAAATTTTAAAAACAAATTACTGACAGTAAAACGTACTGTAAACAGATTAAAAAATTATAATTCAAATATAGACTCAAAAACCGCGTTAATAGTAAATTCTCCAAAAACAGAAAATTCAATAAGAATAATTCCTTTAAATGAGAAAATATTAAAATGCTTAAAATCATACAAAACTTTTCAAAATGAGAAATATTTTAAATTAGGCGTACATATGGAAGAAGATAATTTTGTATTTCCTAATAGTTTAGGCAATACCGGAGAACCTAAAACCTATCAAAAAATATTCACTAACTTAACAAAAGAAGCCAATATTGAAAACGCTCACTTTCACTGTTTACGTCATACTTTCGCTACAAGAGCACTGGAAGAGGGCATTCCAGCAAAAACCGTAAGTGAAATTCTCGGACACGCAAACGTTAGCACAACTCTCGACTTATATTCCCACGTATTGCTTGATACAAAAAGAAACGCCATTGAGAGAATGAGTAAGTTTATTGAGATATAACACATAATAAATTAAATTTTTTCGGGTAGGTATAAAGTAGGTATATTTTTTATGTATACCTACTATTTTTATGAAAAATAAAAGCCCTGTAAACCACTGTTTACAAGGCTTCTAAGAGATTGCGGGAGCTGGATTTGAACCAACGACCTTCGGGTTATGAGGGCGTTAATATCTGTTTTGTACAGTATTGAATATTATTGTCATACCCAGATTTATCGTATTTTTTCAACCATTAAATTAAGTCTTACTAAGTTGATTTTAGTCCAATTTTGTAAAAAGTGTCCCCAAAGTGTCCCCACTGTTACAATTTCAAACTTTATAACCAATACTATTAAATCATATTTTATCAATTACTATATCCATTTTCTTAATTAACTCTATCTTAATACATTGTATTATATCTATACCAAATCACACAAATCAATTTTTCTCACCAAATAGGAAATAAAGTTTAAATCATAAGTGCAACATAAGACCTCTCGCCTATTGATATATAAAAAGATTCCTAAACCTCTTTGAAAATTGGTTTGCATAATAGCAAATTTAGCTTTCTATAACTTCAAATCCTGCATTCTCCAATATTTTTCTATCCGTCTTTGAAAAACTTTTTGGCTTTGGTATTCCAAGCGATAATAAATATCTGGCTCTTGAAAAAGCCACATAAGCCAGCCTATTTTCTTCTCCGATACCTTCTCTGTTAAACCACTGTTTCCAATAGCCACCTGAATGTTCATCGTTGCCAGCCTGATAAGAAGATAAGAAAAGAACTGCATCCAAACTCATGCCCTTACATCCATGAATTGTTTCAATAGCATAAGTTAAATTTCCTTTTTTATTGTCAAACAATGTTTCTTCTACTGTTTTATCTTTATTTCCACTTCTGATATTCCCTATACAATATGTACAGCCAGATAATTCTGGTAAAGTTTTTATGCTCTCCATCATTAACTTATTTAACAATCCCTTCCATACTGTCCAAGTAACTGAAAAGTCATTAAGCTGTTTTGTCTCTTTCAAAATATTCTCTATCTCAAATAACATCTTCTTCCAATTATTATTTTCAATTTGTTTTGGTCTATAAAAAAATTGATTATTTAAATGCTCACTTGTTTTAAAAAAAATTCTCTGTATGCCTTTTGCCAGCATATCAAACAGTATCTTAAAATCAGAAACTTGACTTTTTTGATTAAGCAAATATACAATTTGAGCTATTACTTCTAAATTATTAGGCTTTTGACTGTTGTTTTTAAATCCCAGTAACTTATTTTTTAAATTGTGGTTTCTGACAATTATTCTGCTTTCTTCAACACTCAAATTATTTTCAATCACATACTTATGAAATTTATTGATTGCAAATTCTTCTTTTCCCTTAGGATAAAGAATTGCAATTAAAGGAGTTTTTATTTTGTTACCATTCTTTCCCTTAATTTTATTTTTACCATCAACAATATATTCTGAAGCATTCACAATATACTGACAGCTTCTGTAATTTTCTTTCAGCATTTGAATATCAAAACCATACTTTTTTATAAATTCACTAGTATCATTTGGTTCTATACTTCTAAATCCATATATTGCTTGATTCAAATCTCCAACCAAATGAATTTTGCACCCGTTTTTACAGAGAATTGCCAACAATTCCAACTGAACATACGATAAATCCTGACATTCATCCACAAAAATTACAGGAAAACGTCTTGCTATTAACTCTGATATTTCAGGATATTTTTCAAATAATAAATTTATCAAATATTCTATATCTTCATAAAGCGCAAACCCACTTCTCCAAAATTTCAATTTTGTTTTTTCCAAATCCTGTTTTCTCCATTTATCCTTCTGTACCAAACCCCGCAAAATCTCTTTTCCTTGCCTGCTTCTTGTTCCGCAATATTGATATGAATTTGTTTTTAAATCATAAAAAAACTCATGTGCTTTAATATTTCCTAATCTATCATATCCATATTTACTGCTATATACACTTAAAAAATCAGAAGTGCAGCTATTCTCTATTAGCCGTATGCTTTTATCCCCTCGTTCATCACCTTTATATTCCATCAATTTATATAAGAATGGATTAGCGATATAACCATGCAACCAGCTTGTAAAAGTACCAATATAATGTGGATATTCTAATTTACCGTTAAAAAAGCAGTTCAGTCTATTATTTATTTCTTTTTCTGCTGAATTTGTAAATGTTAAAACCGCAAACCCTTGATTTTTCAGCTTCCATTGTTCTTTTTCATATACTGCTTTAATAGCCAAAACTTCTGTTTTTCCACTTCCCGGACACGCTTTCAAAAAAAACATTCTTCTGTAAATTTGATATCACATAATTAATTTGTTCATCATTCATATTGTTGATAAAACTTTTACCTAACTGCTTGCACCTTTTATTTTGTTTTCCATCACATATACCAAAATTAAAACTACATTTCTCATTTCCGCATAACATCCTGCGTATTAATCTTTTTTTATCTTCCATATTTTCCCTCAGTAATTTCTAAAACAAATTTGACTGCCGCTTTTATATAATCAGGAACGATAAAATCATTTGTCAGGTTTATCTTTTCTAATAACAGCTGTGCAAATAATCCTTTTCCTAAATAACTTGAATCAATTTGTTTCACTACATCAGACGCAACTTTTGACTGATCTATATTTTTGTTTTTTTTGTATGCATCTAAATACCCATTTAATTTGTCTCTGACTGAACCATTAGTAGGTAATTCGTCCAAAATTATCTCAATCATCTTTTTTGCATTATCTTTTTCCAGTGCCAAATCATATTCGAATGTCTTTAAATTGGAAAAAATCCGGCAATTATTCGTCATATTCTTTACTTGTTCTTTTAAAAACAATTGTGGATTCTTTCCTTCAACAGCTGTACCTTTCCGAGGAGAATCTTCTTCTGGATCATTATCTGTAATGGCACCACATAAAATCGGAATAAAATCTGTCTCTTCATATTCATCTTTTTTAAACTTATCTTTCTTCCTAAACAAATTTATTTTTTCTTTATATGCTTCCTTGCTTTCATTATCTTCTTGTTTTGGATAAATGAGTTCATACCCATCGTAAAGTTTCATAAAATATTGAAAAAATATGCCATTCATATTTATAACCGAAATACCCGCCTCTTCTAAAGATTTCGGCATATTATCCAATTTTAAACCGCTCAAATATATTTCTGCCAATTTGGGTATAAGCAAAGCCTCTGCCAATCCTTCTACTAAAATATTTCCTTTTGAAAAGAGCAATACTGAACGTGTCGTATCCAGCCACCTATCTATAAATTGTTTTGCCTGTTTATTTTTTATACATCTACTGAGAGAGGTGATTTTTATTCCATTTTTAGTCATATTAAAACTAATAATATTTTCAATTGGTGCTGCTGAGACTATTGTAGTAGAATGTGTCGTTATTATAATTTGTATGTCATTTTTCTCAGCCTGTTCTTTTAAATACTTCAATACTTTTATCTGTATTTGCGGGTGCAAATGAGCTTCCAATTCTTCAATTAACAATATTCTCGGAGAACTGTAATTTTCTTTTAATCCCTCAAATTCTGCCAATATTGTTGCTAAATAAATCAAATTATTATATCCTAGACTATTTTCAAAAAGATTTCTATATATACTTTCTTCTGTAGGTATCATTCCAGAAAAAAATACTATACGCAATGCCTCAACAATTCTTTCAAATGTTACATCCCCAAACCGTATCTTTATAGTCTGTGCAAACACTGTACCTAAAGCATTCTCCAAACTATTATTAATTAACTCATTTGCTCTTGCAATATCAGGTCTTTTCGCTAATTCCTCATTAAAATCATTAACATCCTTTTCTATATCCATTAGTTCTCTGGCTTTCCGCTTTTCTTCTAACGTTTTTCGGGACAAGTTAATCAACAATCTTGCCAACCTTGAACCTCGGCTTGATTTTAACTTTTTCTCCGCATCCCTCAAAGCTGGAAGATACACACATTGTATATCATTTAACAGCTCCCACTCAAATATGCTATTTGATGCCTCTCCTCCCCATATTGTTCTCTTATAATTATTCCTACGATCTTGTTTTTTCGCTATATCAATGTTCAATATAGCATTATAATCGCTGTCTAACCAAGTAATATATTCAACTTTCTTTTCTTCTGATAAATCCAAAAATCTGCCCTTGATAGAAATATTGTCTGCCCATTCTTTTTTATCTACCGATGAATAAAAATCCTCTTCTGAAATACCATTTCGTGCGTATTCATCTTCATTAAGCAACAAACGAATAGCATCTATAACTGTACTTTTGCCACAGCCATTTTCACCGACTAAAACATTCAGTCCCTTTTTCAAATGTAATATCTGCTTTTCTTTAAACAATCTATATCCTTCAATTTTTATATCTGACAAATACATAATATTTCTCCTTGTTCCTTGTGCAACAATCACTTGTCAGCAAGCATTTTGGAATATTTAATTTGTTCTTCTTCTGACAATTTAAGAATATTCATAGCTTCTTTATCAGTTACATTTAAACTATCCATTAAATTCAATATTGATTTTAATGTTGCCTGTTCAACTCCCTCATTCCTTGCGCCTTGAATCAAAGAAGCTTCATCGTGGAGCATTTTTTCACGCATTCTTGCCATTTCACGAATTTTAGTATCTTCGCTCATATCAAGTAAAACTTTAACAGCCTTTTCCATTACAGGTACTTTAGTTTCAGCAAGCATTTTAAACTCCTCCTCACTGTCCGCATTAATAAACTGTATCCACAATTCTTTACGATTATTTGGATTTATATTTTTCCCGACCTTTTTAAGTTCAAAAAAGTGAATACTAAATTTATCAGAGAAAATCTCATTACTTCCTTTAATCGCCGCGATAACTTCCGTATGATAGTCCTGCCCTTCAAACATATTGAAATTTAATATATTAACCGCTATAGCCTGTTTTAAGTTTTCATAAGGCTCACCGCTTTTCAGCTCAGACGTATAAAGTTTTGCCCAGTAAAATAATGTTCTATCCTTATAATCGCTTTCAGAGTTTACTTGTATTTCTATATTTATAAGCCTTGTTTTTAATTTTAAATTCAAATCAAGACGGCAGAACTTGCTTGCCAAGCTCTCAGGCGGAATTTCATGATTGGTAATTATAATTTCCTCTATATCATCAGCAGGTATTTCAAGTATATCCGCTAAAAATTCTTTCAGCAAATCTCTATTTTCAATAAAAAACTTTTTAAACACGACATCAATTTTAGCGGAAATTAATTTTTTTGACACCAATAACACCTCTTTTTATTCTTACCTGTCAAAAACAAACTCAATCTTATATGTTTATTTTATTACAATACATCATCTCTGTCAAATTTTTTATAACACAAATACAATTTATTATAAAAATTTTTAGAGGTAGCAAATAACACTTCATTTACTCCCTCTTTTATCTCTACATTATTTCATATAAAAATTAATTATATAAGACAAAATTTTTAATATCTTTGGGAATATATTCTTATTATATTTAAATTACCATTTTCTTGTTGGCATATAGCGGTAGACTTATATCTCTCACTGTAATTCCCACTCAAAACATAATTATCCCACCTAAAATAAAGTGTATAAATTTGCTTATTTTTATCATATGTACAAGCTTCCAAATTTCCAAAACTATGAGATTCAATTACACCCCATTGACTATTTTCCTTAGATTTTATGACCTTCTTTACTTCCTCAAAAACCTCTTCGTCTGTATATAATCTTGAAGATGATTGACTATGTGTATCAGTGTTTTCCTCTATTTTTTTATCTTTATCTTTATCTTTATTTTTATAATAATCATAATATATAGGATTTAATTCCTTATATTCAACAATTTCCCCATATTTTTCGTCAAAATTAAACTGATAGGCGCTGTTTTTATAAATTGTCCACTGCCTTCTGCCGTCAATATTTTTTAAAGCCGCTTCCATATAATTAATGCTTCTTTCATCTGAATTATAAGAATACTCAACAGTAATATAATATCTGCCATTCTTATAATGCTTATAATTCATAATATCCACAGTATATTTTTCGTTTTTACAGGAAATTGTATAACCATCGTCATAATAGACATAGCCATCACTGGCTAAAATATAAAAATTACCATTATCATAGTATAATGTATCCATATCTATAGAATGATTTGGCTCAATATTATAAATATTCTTTGAAATCCAGTCTATATCATTTCCTTTTAATTTAAAATAACTGTATTTGTCTTTTTCTTCATTAACATCGTAACGATACAATTTTTTTTGAGGGTCAGCTTTTTTATCTGAATCATCATAAATTTCTTCCGCTGTGTCTTCAAAAAAATAATAACTGTCACTTATTAAACAGAGAAAAATATCCTCAAAATTTACGGTTGAACTGTCAAATTCCAAATCCGCAATATAATTTAATCCTTTAAGCATATTTTCCAAGTCTTTAAAATCACTTTTCTCTGCTTCAAAGTATTCAATCACTTCCTCCTCGAAATTTTCTGTTTCTTCACTTCCTTTTGAAACTTCTTTATTATTTTTAATATCTAAAAAAATAAACAATAAAATCAATATAACTGCCGCAATAATAAATATTGATAACCCTATTATTATCTTTTTTTATTTTCAAACTTTTCTTCAATAACAGTCTCGGAACGATTATCATAATTTTTATTTATTTGACAATCACATATTTCTTTATCTTTTAATTTTTTCCCGCGTTGTTGATAAAAACTCATAATAAACTTCACCTTTTCATATAAATTAAGAAATTCTATTTTAACTCAAATAATTTATATTGGAGCCGATAAAATAATAAATAAAGAAATTTAATAAATCTAATATATAGCTCATTTTGTAGATTGTTATAATAGCGGCAGACTTACGCCTACCGCCGAACAAAAATAATTAAAGTACTAATATGAGTCAGTGGCAAGAGTTGATATATTCATAATAAAATTCTCTTTTTTAAAGGCATATTATCAACAATCAAGTCAAATACAGCTTGTACATTCCATTCGTATTTTGCTGAATAATAAACAGGTTTAATAATATCAACTCCTGTAGCTTCTTTAACACGCCGTTTAATAGAATCAGCCTGTTCTTCTAAAAAACTAATTAACCTACTATCCGGTGTATATGTATCATAATTCCAATGTCTGCCTTTCATAGCCAAATCAGCCTGATTAATAACAACAAGAATACGGTCTTTCTGAATATTAGGCACAATTACGTCATTTAAAAGAGTGTATGTAGTACCCATATCTCGATTTGAACCTTCTATTATAATTAAACACATATCAATAAATCCATAAGCGGAATTCTCAATATTATAGGTTTTATAGAGAAGGTCTGTCATTTTTTTCTTATGCTGCTGATCTATACTTATTCCATCACCCAATCTGGGAGTATCCCATAATCTGAAAAAATCATTAAGTGAATAAACGTCTAATTCCATTGTTTCTGGGTCTACTCCATCGCCAACTTTTGCTACTGTTTTTTGAAAAAATGAATTTAATGTAGTTGATTTTCCAGCACCTGTAACACCCGTAACCATAACATCTAAAGGTCTTATATTCATTTGTTCTAAATTGCTGTTAATATCATTTTTTCTATAGGTTTTAAAATCTATTTTGTCCATTTTTTTTGCTCCTTATAAAGATACTCCATCATCTCAATGTACAAAATTTTACATTTTTCATTTTCCTTTTTTTCAATACATAATAAACATTTTGAAAGGTATGTATTGTTCAAATAATGATATATCTCTTTACGATTAGGTCGCTTGTTAATTGATTTAACTATTGTGGGAGCAGTTTTATAGTATTTATCAATTAGCTTCTGACCATCTGGCTGATACTTTAACCAATTATCTCTAAAATTCCTGAATTTTGTTAATTCATAACAATCATCTGGTTTCATATATTCTTCACAAACAGCGGTTGTTATGTAACATCCTCCGCTACCTGTTGTAGGTTTAAATATTCTTCCAATTGCTTTGCCAACACCAACAACTGTACCAACAACTGTACCAACAACTCCACCAATAGCTCTACCTGCCACTTCTCCTGCTCTTCCAAAGATAGAACCAATATTTTCGCCAATATCCGCTCCCTTTGCAGCACATTCTACAACCGTTTCACCAAAACTTTCTACAATTCCTTTTCTATAATCTTTTAAGTCATCATTATCTTTCCACATTTCCTCATTACGATTAATATTTTCGACAAATGATAATCTCTTTTCTTTAGGTGTAAATTTAATAATATAATACAATAATTTTGAGAGGTTATAAGGTCTGTTTTGTTCCATTCCCTCCTCTTTAAAACCGGCGCTATAATAAATAGTTTCAACATTAATTCCTGTACCTTCTTTAATACGTCTTTGAACAGAAATTGCTTTTTCATCTAAAAATTTAACAAGCTGAGGTTCCGGCTTATTTTCATTATAATTCCAATAACGACCTTTCATTGCCATATCTGCTTGATTAATAGCGACAAGAATTCTTTTATCTTTATCCTCACCCAAATTCGGCGCAATAACACTGTTAATTAACTCATAAGATGTACCAAGATCCCGCGTACTGCCATCAAGAATAACAAGAACAAGATCAATCAAAAGATTTCCATGTTCATCTCTTTCATTTAGCTTTTTAATTATATTTTTGGCGTGCCTGTTATCGGCTTCTTTCCCATCACCTAAGCCAGGACTGTCCCAAAGAATAAGATTATCTAATTCATATTTTTCAATGTCCATTGTTTCAGGATCCACGCCAACACCAACTTTTGCCTTTTCAGCATTAAAAAGAGCGTTAATTGTAGAACTTTTACCACATCCTGTTGCGCCTGTAATCATAAGATTGATTTTTTGCTCTTTAAGACTTAGAAAATTTTTCATTAGCTTATTTTTTTCAGAATCCGGAATATCCGCATTCATAATATCCGCTTCCATAGCGTCTAAGAATCTTTTATTATCTTTCATATTTGTCCTCCTTTATAATAGCTAACTCAGCTTCGTATTTATAGCGAACCAATAAAAAAATAAACAGTATCTTTTTCGTTCATATATAGTCAATCAACTTGAAAAATGAACAAGTTCGGTTATCAAAAATCCTTTCCAGCGCATTACTGTCAGTTGATGTAAGCTTTCGATTACGCCTGTCTTCTTGACTATAAAAATTTCCTTTTGTTTATAGTATTCATAAATTTATAAAGCATAAAAACAATAATTAATCCGCGAAAACATTTATTTTATAATCTGATTCATGACAATCTTTGACATACATACATATTAAGCCAAGTAGAATTCCCAATCCATACTCTGAGCAACTTATGTCACTAATTTCAAAATCTTTGTTATCATTAAAATACCAACTTCCACCAACAGATGCCTTATTTAAAGAATATATTGAATTATAATCAATATACTCAACACTTCGCTTTTTCAAAATAAATATCCGTTTATTAGTTATTAACTCACCAACTTTTCCTGTTTGCGAAAAAATTCCATTGTCTTTATAAACTATAACTTTTTCCCCTCTTTGCAGATAACTTACTACTCTTGATATAGCTGCTTGAAACAAACTTATGTTAATATCTTCCATAGCCATTTCTTTACGAGATTTTGAAATAACTAATAACTCATTAATATACTGATTTTCTTTCCAATTTAAATTAAATTTTAAACATAATGTTTCCCATATATTCATACCTGGCTTATTAAACTTATTTGTATGCACGTTAAATAACATAGAAACAAAATTATTTTCACTATTTTTTATATTTTCTAAATTTGCGCCTTTATATAAATTTATTGTCTCTTCAATGTTATTTGCATTTCCCATTTTGATATATTCGATAAATTTCTCGATAATCTCTTCTTTCATATACTCTAGGGGAATATATTTCTTAATATTTTCAGTCTTTGGCTCATTCCAAAAGTTATTATATTTCTTTTTTTTACTTTCCTCCTTAAACTCAATAGATCTCAAATATTCATCATCTATATAAGTTTTTTCACTGCCATTGGAGGAATCCTTCAAATTAATAATTTTTGCATACAAACGAGATCCAATAATAACCCCGATGACAGCAAGAACAACCGAAACAAAAATAGCAGATAATTCAGGAAAATCATTAATATTATTAAAAATATATGATCTTGTATCAGAATCTTTAAAATATCTAAAATATTCAGATTTATTTTGAAAAATATGTATAATTGAAGTTATGGTTTCCGTACCTTTATTTATAACTGATATTATATCACCTAAGACAAAACCCACAATAAATCCCCAAAAACTCCCTATAAATCTATTTAATTCCTCAGAGTCTTTCGAAAGAATTTCTTTTCTTTGCTCTTTTAACGTCTTGTTTTGTAATAAATTTGTTTCTATCTGTTTATATTCCGAGACAATACTTTTTGCTTCAAGTAAAATTTCTAACGCTTTCTCTTGTTCCATAAATATTCCTCCTAAAATTAATAAAGCTTATGTATTTTTTAATGCGTCATATAATTTAATTTTCCTCTATCAAATACAATATATTTTCAAGCTCTTTTACTCGTTCTTTAGCTTCTTCATACCCCAAATCAACTGCTTTTTTATAACAGTTCAAGGCTTTTTCATAATCTATATCTACACCATATCCGCCAGTATAGCAAACTCCTAAATTGTTGTATGCGGCTCCGTCTCCTTTTTCCGCCGCAATTTTAAAATATTTAAAAGCTTTATTATAATTTATATTAACCCCTTTACCTTTAAGATAAAGTACTCCTAAATTAGTATATGCACCAGCATAATTATCTTCGGCAGATTTTTCATAACATTCTATAGCTTTTTTATAATTTCCTTGTTTCTCAAAGTTATTTCCTTTATTAAAATCAGCTTCACCAGACTGTGAAAAAAAGCCAAACCATATTAATATTCCTATTACTGTAACAACCACCGTACAAAGACTTCTAATTTTTTTCATTGTAAATTCTCCTCATATAATATATTTATGGCACAAATTTATATCATAAATATATCATTTCTTTTAAATTATTTCGACGATAAAATTATATTATAAATTTTAGTTAAAGGATTACAGCTTTCTCCCTTGCATCCAAATGCTTAGAAAGCATACTTCCTGCTCTTATTTATTGTATAGGCTTACTCAGGTGTTACATATTAAAGCAATAACTCTCAGCAGAGTGTTTTACTTTAATGAATGCTAAATATGCATGTCTTGTATGGATTAAAAACCAATCAGGAAACTTTGACGCTGATATAACATCAATATCCAAAGCTGGAAACAGATATTTAAAGTATTACCTTATTAAAGCCGCTAATTCTGTTAAAAATCACATACCGGCATATAAAGATTTTTATTTGAAGAAACTGAGGTTAAATCTCATCAACATAAAAGAACACTCGCACTCACATCTCGTAAATTAATTCGTTTGATTTTTGGATTTGTCCTCCTTTATAATAGCTAACTCAGCTCCGCATTTAAAACAATATTTAGAATTTGTATTATTTTTTTGCCCGCAATTACAGCAAAAAATTCTTTCTATCACATCATCTTCCTTTGCTTCATCAGTTTTATTAGAATTTTCTATTTCACTTCGTGTATTTTGATTATCTATATTTTCTTTTTTCAATAATTTTTTATTACAACCTACACAATATATTAAATTTGCTGGATTTGGCTCTCCACAATAAGCGCAAATAATTTTATTGTCTTTCTCCAAATTCACTGAGTTATTATATACAAAGGATTCATTACTGTTTTTTAAGTTATTCGTATTTTTTGCAAAAACACCTTGGTGATTATTAAAATTTCCTATAGAAAAAGGTATATCATCTTTTTTTATTTGTTTATAAATTCCTGTTCCACCAATAATTAAAATACCGATAAATACAGCTACACTGGATGATTGAAATGGTTCTATTCCCAATAAACCTAAAATAAAAACTCCTAATGTCGCACCAAGTAAAGATGTTGTTATTATCTCAAGCTGTTTTTTACAGTCGCAAAAAGTATATGCCAGATAAAAAGCAATTAAACACATAATCCCTATAGCTATTGTACCTCTGTTACCCAAAAATGCCATATAACCCTTCTTACTTAAAATATGTAGATTTTCAGAAATAACATACAGAACAAAAGGTACATCTGATTTATTGCTAAAATCAAATACAAACCAAGGTATAAATCCGCATAAAAATCCCCAGTTGCCTATACCCGCTTTTTCATTGAGTACCAAAGTTACTATTACACCAATAATCCCCCAAAATAAAATAGAAATAAATGATAGATCAGGGAAACTCTTAATAAAGCCAAATATTAAAAATGTCAAAAACCCTCCAAAAATTAAAGCAAATCTAAAATATTTGTGTCCAAAATAACACATAGCAAATGATAAAATCATAATTAATATAAAAATGACTCCATACCCGCCTAAACTGCTAGACATAAAAATATCTCCTTTCATAATTATTTTTTATATATTCAATAACATATATCGAAATATTTTGTATATAATAAAATTTATAATTCCATCACCTTCTCCATATTTTCGTAGAATATCGTATTCTACGAAAAAAACACAATTTTCCCATAAAATACAGGAAAACTGTGTTTTTTTGACGGCTTATTTGACAGAGAATAGCTCTGAAAACATATTCATATTTTTTTGTTTTAATTCCATTGATGGGTGAACATACCTGTCCATCGTTATATTTATACTTGTGTGTCCAAGTATTTCACTCAAACTTTTAACATCAAATCCCAGCTCAATACAGCGAGTGGAAAAAGTGTGGCGAAGTGAGTGAAAATTCGCCTTTTTAATTCCACTGTTTTTTATAACAGTTTTAAAGTGATTCTGCATTGTACGCGGTTCTACATAAACATCTTTGTAACCGGTTAAAAAATATGTATTGCTTTTACATTTGGCTGAAACAATAAACCCAAATATAGCGTCAGGTATAGGTATCTTCCTTACGGAACAATTACTTTTAGGTGTGGAAATTAATATTTTTGTTTTCTGTTCTTTTTCCTCATAAATTTGTATTCTCTGCATTGTTTGATGAACAAATATATATTGTTCATCAAATGAAATATCCGCCCATTTCAGAGCGCATATCTCACCTATGCGCATTCCTGTATACAAACAAACTAATATTCCTAAATTTATCAGGGATAAATTACTTAATAAATAATCGCTTAGATTTCTCTGTTCCGTCATACTTAAAATACGCATTTGCTTTTGTGATTGCTTTACTGTGACTTCACTTATATGAGTTATATCATAGTCTCCAATAATTGACGCGTATTTAAATATACTTTTTATTACGAACATAATACTTATAACTGTTTTAGGAGCAAGCCCTGTACCTTTTCTTCCTCCAGAAAGCAATAATTCATTACTGAATTTTATAATATCATCTCTTGAAATAGAATCAATAGTTTTTTCCTCAAAATGTGGCAAAATATAAGTCATAAGTATATTTCTGTATTTTATTATACTTGACTCTTTCAAGCTTGGTTTTAACGACTCAAGCCATTCAATCGAAACAGATTTTAAAATTTTTTTATCGGAAATTGATTTTATTTGAAAATTTTCTTTACTTTGTATTTTCAATGTTTTTTCAATATCCATAAGTTTATTTTTAACATCTTTATATGTTTTAGAATATATATACCCATATTGGGTTTTTCCGTCAATATGCCCTTTAATATAACGTCCTTCCCATCTTCCATCTTTTCTTTTATAAATATTTTCACCCCTTCTTGGCACTTCTTCAAGCTCCTTTCTGACTATTTTTTTGACGGCGAATAAAATTTATTCACCAAAAAATATTAGAAAATTTATAAATTTTTATAACATTTTTTAAAAATATATTGACAAATTGTTTGATAATTCTTATAATTTATAATATAATAGGTTGGATTTTATTGATTAATTCGTTTTCGTAGAATACGATATTCTACGAAAGTCCATTTTTGTAATTTTTATCTTTAGAAATATGTTGTGTAGAAAGTTTTTTTTAAATTATTTAATTGTAGAAATGTAGAAAGTATCACCAAAATTAATTTCTGATGATACTTTCTAACCAACAAATTAAGCTTTTCGCTAACTCAAAAATTTATCTTTTTCCAAAATATTCAAATAATATTCCATCATATCAGGCTCATAAAGCAATTCCTCAATATCTAAAAAATCATATCCCATATCAAGCAAAGAATTTATATCTTCCTCAGAAAATCCCACATTTTTCGCGTAATCAACAATATCCTTATAATACTCATTCTCAAAGTCGCATTCCTCGTCTATATCACAAAAAGAGTATCCTCTACAGCCAAACCCATACCCTCTCAAATATTGATATTCTCTCAAAAGAATATTAGTTATGTCAAACGACCCTTTTTCAATTTCTCCCCTCTCATCAATTTTAAGCATATCCTCACAGCTCAGTTTAATTTCATCATAAGGCATTTTAATTCCCAGCTTTATCAGCGCTTTACTCAAAATCTCATTTGTGGAAGCGTAGATATAAAATCCCCCGAAATCATAAACAGCCATAGGATTATCGCCTTTTACTATATAAAGCTTATTATTTTTACCAAGTATAGTAAAACAAAAAGAACCCATAATCTTTTCAGTCATAGTTTTCAGACTATCAAAATTAAGAGTTCTTTCTTTTTCAAGTAATTGAACAGCTATAAATGAATCAGTTTCAACTTTTGTTTCCGGCAAATTCTCACTTTTTCTCAAATCCCTGTCATTATAAATCACCCCGTTATGAGCCAAAGCGAAATTCAACTTTTCTGACAAAAACGGATGATTATTATAATTAAACTTTTCATTTCCCTGTGTTGTCATTCTTGTATGCCCCATAATTATTTTAGGGTTACTTATGAATTTAAACTTAATTTTATGAGCTGGTAAAGGCTTTTTACAAATTTTTATACCGCCTTTTTCAACATAAGCGACGCCTGTAGCGTCTGTTCCCCTTTCCTCGCACTCAACAGACAAAACTCTTATAAGCTTCTCTTTTTGTCTTGCCGTAAAGCAATTTTTATAATCAACCAAACCAAACAAACAACACATATTATTCTTCCCCCATTTCCTCATTATTGTCATTAACAGGCTCGTTCACATAAAGTCTGCGTTCTTTCAAATACCTTATAAGCTCCTTATATTTCCCAACATCAAGACCCAAAACAAATTTACTCCAGCCAAGATTTGTCATTTCCGAGTCAGACATAAAAACAGCCGCGTTACATATAGCGTCAACTAACTGTAACGTGGCTAATATGGTGTTACACTTCAAAGTACCTCTGAAAATTCTGAACTCAATAGTTGAGTAGTTTGTAATATTGACACAAGTATATCTTTCTTTGCAATTATTTTTAGAGTCATACAAAACGTCGGCTGGGGTTTCTTTCCAGCCGTATCTTTTCGCCCACCTGTTTAACTGCACAGCGGTTCTTCTTGAAAATCTAAGCAGCTCGCACCAGTTATTCTCAAAGAAATACAGTATTCTCGCTATACATTCTTCCTGTTTTTCTGCCGTGTCGCCAAAAGCTGAGCGGTTTATATGGGATATGTAACCCTGATGTTTTGGTCTTATGGCTCATATACCCAAGCTTTAAAGCCATATCGCAAATATCTTCCCACGGCATACTGTTTAAATGATAATCCAAAGTCATAGGGTGGGTCACTATCTCCAAACCATCGCTAAGACTGCTGTCAGTTTTGATATAAATATTCTCACAATCTTTATTAGCGGTATCAAGAATTTCACAGGCGTTATCATCATCTTTACCGCCGTTGTCTATCTCCAGCTCAACACCGAAATATCTTTTTCCGTTTCCTCTGAATATAGGGTCAGGCTTATAAGAATAATCATGAACATAACGTACGCTTGATTCTCTCTCATAACAGCTCTCACAATAAGGCTCGTCCCCGTCATAATCATCATTCAGATATCTTGATGAATCATAATGTATAACCCTTCCGCATTCAACACACCTTGTGTAATAATTTTCATAACAGTAATGACAAACATCAGTATTATCATCTCCGTAATTTTCCTCATTTTCATATCTATCACCGCAATGCTCACAGACAAAAGATATTTCATCAAGGCAATCCTGGCAATAACATTCTTCGTTAAATATACACAAGTCTTCTTCCGGAATCCTGTTTCCGCAGCATACACAAGTAATAATTTCTTCCTCATCAGCTTCTTTTTTAACAATAATCTCTGACATAATAATTTCCTCCGTATTTAAAAATTTAATATTCTTCCGCAAGCAGCATTGTACAGTAAATCTCATCATCAATAACAAAAACTTTATTGTCAACAGCGTTACCCTCTCCAATAGGAACAAACACTGTATTTTTATATTCAGGCTGTTCCTGAGAATGAATAATTCTCTGGAATATCTCACCGTCAACATTAATCTCTTTAAGCTCAAACACTTGTAAATAATCCTGTTTTTCAACTTTCATAGAACTAATCGTATCCCACATCAAAAGCTGTAAACAGAGAGGGATTTCAGCGCTAACCCCTCTCGTGATATATTTTTTCTCAAACATCTTCTCACCTCCAAAACTCAACATATCAAATTTTGACTATAACAGTTTTTCTCAGTATATTTTTTGTATATACAAAGAAAAGGTTTACCCCTGTTTTCAAGGATAAACCCCTATTATAGCCAAAATTATTCATACAAAAATGTTGCCGTTACCCAAAATCACCTCCAAATAAAAAGTAAATATACCCTTTTGCATACCTCTGACTATATCAGAGCTATACACTATAATAATATATAATTGAAATTATTTACTATAACAATAATACTGATTCTACTTAACCACAGCTATTCTTTTTTGCGCATTCTCACGATTTATCATAATATTCTTCAAAAATTCATTTATCTTCTCTATTTCAAAAAAGTCTTTATAATTATTTCCCGTAAATATATTCGTGGTATTCAGAACTATATGTACGTGAACATCATCTGTATCTGTATGCACAGCAAAAACCACCTGATAATTCCCCTCAAAATATTTTATAAATTTCCAAGCTATTTCCCTCGCTTCCATAGGCGTAATATTTTCACACGGAGCAAAAGTAATAATAAAATGTCTTAATAACTTAAACCGTTCTTTTTTATATATAATTTTCACAGTCTCAAATTGTTCTATAATATCATCGGCATAATCTCCCTCAATAAAGGAAACCCCATAACCTCCAACATATTTTAAGGGAATATAACTATAATGAAATATATAATTTATCACATTATAAATTGCTCTCCCATCAGAATAATCCTTATTAACTATCTTAACGTACGCCATATTTCAGCTGCCCCCTCTTTAATTTCGTTAATGTCTTTTGTATCATAAAATCCTTTGTTTTCTCTCTCTTTCCCAATAATTATATTATTAAGATTAATTAGAGCCTGCACTATATTCCTTAATTTATCAACATAACAGGCGTCTTGATTAATAACAGCGTTGACAATCAGCTCTGTTCTGCTGAGATTAAGTTCCCGTGCTTTTGTATCTATAAGATTTTTCACTTTTTTATCAACTCTAAGAGTTATAACTTCTTTCGTCATATATTTTCCCTCCAAACTAAAATATTACAAATAGAACATATATATAATACTAAAATATTACAATAAACTAATATATATATATGATATATTTATAATACAAGATAATATATATTACTATTAATGATAATATTAAATATAGATTGTATATATAGGATAATACCGCAAGTAAATACAAGCGTATTACACTTAGCGTATTTACTTTACTTATAAGTTTATTCTGTAATAAAATATAAATAATTTATAGTAATTACACTTAAATTATAACAAAAAAACTTTTTACGAGCGCGTAAGCGCTGCTGGGCGATAAGCGAATTGCGAAGCAATTTGCAGCTCGTGCAAGTAAAATGATTTTTTTGTAACCTTTAAAATGTAATTACTAAAAAGCCTGTCTAAAGATTTTAGACAGGCTTAATCCTCCGTTGTAGATTTCAATCTTTCATTTAATTTATTCATAGCGTCAAATCTTGCCGCCTGAGCCGAATGAAGATATACATTACTTGTCGTAGCCGAAGTAGCGTGGCCAAGTATTCTGGAAACTGTTTCCACATCAACCCCTGAGCTTACCATAAGACTTGCCACCGTATGTCTAAGTCCATGAAAAGTTATATGCGGAAGCCCTTTTCTCTTAATAAATTTAACAAACCAGTTTGTTATTGTATCAGGGTGGAGAGGTTCTCCATTGTCTCTTGTAAATATAATGTCGCTTTCAATCCATTTATCACCCATAATCTCTTTATTCTGTTCCTGCCATTTTTTATATTCCAAAAGAGCGTTTCTCAGAATATCCGTCATAGCGATAATTCTTTGTGAGCGTACTGTTTTTGTTCCTTTTAAAATTCTTCCTTTTCCGGAGACATATACCGCTGATTTATTTATTGAAATAAGCTTTTTATCAAAATCAACATCATTCCACTCTATAGCGATTATTTCACCTCTTCTCATTCCTGTGTGAATTGCTGTTAAAACCATTGTTTTGTATCTAATTGGCTCGCTTTCAATAGCATTCATTAATTCAATAATCTGTTTATCGTCATAAAATGAGATTTCTTTTTTCTCCACTTTGGGAGGCTGAATTTTAGAAGCGGGATTAACCATAATAATCTGCCATTGAACCGCTTTTTCAAAAATAGCCCTTATAAGTCTATGTACGTGCTGAATTGTTTTAGCCGAGTATCCTCTGGTTTTGCCGTCTCTTCTCGCCCCGTCTTTCGTCATTGCCGTATATAAATCAAGCAGGCGCATAGGCTTTATTTGCTCTAACTTTATATGCCCTATTACAGGCAGAATATTAAATTCCAATAATTCCTCATATCTTCTTAAAGTTTTAGCCTCTAAATTATATACGGCGTAATCCTCGTGCCATTTTTCCGATAGCTTCTTAAATGTCATTTTTTTGGTATCAGCATATTCGCCTTTTTCTATTTCCGACACAAATAAGGCAAGCTGTTTTTTAGCTTCTCTCTCGCTTTTCGCTTCTATTAATTTTCTATGCCTTATTCTTTTCCCGTTGCAGTCAAATCCTCCTGAAACCGTTAAACGATATTTGTTTTCTCCTCTTTTCTCAATACTTCCTACTGACATAAAAATTCTCCTTTCTGAAATCACGCAAAAAAAAGCCTTCTCAAAACTCTCGTTTCAAAAAGACTTTTTTACTCAAAACTATTAATTTTTAAAATTAAACTTTTACAGCACTTTCTTCCTGCTCATCAATAAACTTATCCAGATTAATTTTTTTGAAAAATATCTTTCTTCCCCACCTGTGATATGGTATCTCACCTCTTTTCACTAACTGCGTTATAATCCAATAAGAAATTTTTAAATATTTCGCGGCTTCTTTCGCCGTAAAGGTCACATTTTGCTCTTCCATAACCATTCCCTCCAAATAACTCATATTTATAATATACAAACATTTTTTCGTACTTTTACATTCGCATATCATTTATAAATTTGTGTACACACTTGTGAATTTTTATTTGGGGTCTTGTTATGACATTTTATCTCTATAAAAATTTTTATAAAAAACAGACTGATACTTTATGTTAAACTGACTGTAATTTTTATTTTATTAAGTAACATTACTCCAAACTAAAATTTGACATGCCGCCGTACATTACTACTTATTTAAGTTCTTTGTCAAATTTTAATATTTTATATTTACAATAACTAATACATATGCTATATTATTTTTATAATCAAAATTAAATATTAGGAGTTGTTATATTAATGCTTGATATTTCTAATGATCCCAGTATATATACTGAATATAATAATAAATTAAATGAAAACCAATACATTTCAGAATGCATTGGTTTAAATAAATTTACTTGGAATCAAGGAAGCTTTGTTTATATAAATGCCACCACCGGCTCAGGTAAAACAAATTTTATTTTAGATAAAATTCTGCCTTTCGCAAAATCTTACAATAAAAAAATTTTATACATATGTAATAGAACAGCATTAAAAGAACAGATTAAACTTAATATTCTTGAAAAGTTTAATAACTTTATTACTAATTTTAATGAAAATTATAATAAATATAATTTAATACCTTACTCAAAGCTTCATTTTTTTATTACTAACAATATATTATCAAGTTTTTCAAAACAAGATTATTTTTTCTATCCCAATTTAAATGAAAATATAAGTAAATTTAAAGTTATTACTGATATAAAACTAATATCCGGGGATTTATTTAAATTATATAATATTAATTTATTTAATTCTCTCAAAGATATTGAATATTATCATTTAGAAAAGTTATATAATACTATATATCCCTCTCCTCAAATAATATATGCTGAGGAAAGACAAAAACCAACCCTTGAAGAACTACAAAGGGATTTATTGAACAGTATTAAAAATTCTGATATTAAAACCTATGATAATATCACTGTTATGTCATATCAAGAATTGGAATATATTTTAAAAAAGAATAAAAATACGCTTTATGACGAACATTATGTTATTTTTGATGAAGCACATTATTTATTAGAAGATTCTGCTTTTAACAATAATACCGCTTTTATTCAGAAATATTTATTCAAAAGTTTTCCTTTAGCAACCTTTATTTTTATTTCAGCCACATTATATGAAATAAAAAACTATATAGAATCTTACTGCCATAATAACAACCACAGCAATCCCTTCTATTGAAGAAGGTATCTTTACTCACAAATTAAAAATAGATACATTAAGAACTCACACATACGTATATAATTTTATAAAGCCCTACTCATATTTAAATACATTTTATTTTAATAAAATAGAAAAAATCTCTGAAAAAATTATTAATGACAATTCATCCGATAAATGGGTTTTATTTATAAATAATATACAAACAGGAAATATAATTTTAAAGGAACTTTATAAATATAAAATAACAACCAAGTTTTTAACTGCCAAATCAAAATATGAAAACAGAGAAACTTTTGATTATATAATTAATAATGAAAAATTTAATTTTAAAGTTTTAATAACAACATCTGTTTTAGATAACGGAATAAATTTAAAAGACTCATTAATAAAACATATTGTAATAGAAACCTGCAATAAAACAAGCTTTATACAAATGCTTGGAAGAATAAGAAGAGAAAATATTACAGATAAACTTAACCTTTACATAAAAAACTATACAAAAAAAATGTTTTCCGGATATATTAATCTTGATACATCTCCAATACTAAAAACTTTATTTTTTAATGACAATGATGACTTATCTATTGATGATATTTATAAAAATTTCATTTGTTCTTCTTATGGACCTAAAAATAAAGCTTCTATATTTTATATTGAAAATAGGATACTTTATATAAATACGTTATTTATTCATAAAGTATATAGATTGCATAATTTTTATTGTTCTATGAAAAACAAATTAAAAACTGAAAAATCCGCATACATAAAAGAAGTTCTTTCTTGGCTAAATTTAAAGGATTCTTACAATGAAAAAAACTGGTTAGATTATGATAGTACCAATTCAGGCATAAAAATAAACACTTCGCTTCCTGTTCAAACTTACAAAACAAATCTTAATAATGAATCAAAAAATAATAATACTATGAATATTAAAACAAATGATTTTTCTGAATTAGCGGAATTTCTTGAACAAGAAGCTGACAAGAATTTTAATAAAAATGACCAGCTAACATTTTCTACTAAATTTAAAGAAATAGTAATAAAATACCAATTAGATAATTCTTTTAGAAAAGATCGTACTCCTGGTCTTAATAAATTAAACAAGTTTTTAAAAAATAATAATTTCAATTACACAATAATTCCTGCTCAAAAAGAATTTGACGATAAAAAAATTACTTTTTGGAATTTAACAAAAAATACTTCAGAAGATGATATTAATAATTAAATTTATATCTTTTTTAGCTTATTCCTACTCTTAACATAATTTAATCGTGTTAAGAGTTTTTTGTTTCTAATACTAACATTTCAACTTAAATGACCTCATAATATTTACAGATAAAAAAACAGCAGTAATCTCCACTTTTAAACAAATTGTCCCCAATTTGTCCCCAAAATTTACTATTCTCTAATTTTTAAAAATAAAAAACCCCAATAAATGTAATATTTACTGAGGTTTTGGAATTGCGGGAGCTGGATTTGAACCAACGACCTTCGGGTTATGAGCCCGACGAGCTACCAGACTGCTCCATCCCGCGATATTATAATGCTTTAAAACAATGGATGGGGAAGGATTCGAACCTTCGAAAGCTGAGCTAACAGATTTACAGTCTGCCCCCTTTGGCCACTCGGGAA